>CAYXOM010000196.1:0-5744 GCA_964466565.1 uncultured Mycobacterium sp. | reverse complement strand
CGCGCGGCGGCCTGCTGCCACGGCGGCACTTCGGCGGAGCCGTCCCCGGTGCCCGGGCGCTCGCTGCGGCCGGGCTGACCCGACTCGTTGGGAGACGTCACCACCACTCCTTCACTCGCGGCCGGCCGGCGTCGTGCCCGGCGCTGCCTAGGACCCGGCGTCGTCCTCGGAATCGTCCGGTTCGTCGGCGTTGCGGGCAATGGCTAACAGTGTGTCGCCCTCGCCCAGGTTCATCAAGCGAACGCCCTTGGTCTGGCGGCCGGCCTTGCGAACCTGCCGGGCCGCGGTGCGGATCACTCCGCCGTTGGAGGTGATCGCGTAGAGCTCGCTGTCGTCGTCGACGACCACCGCGCCCACCAGGCTTCCGCGGCGGGCGTCGTACTGGATGGTGAGGATCCCCTTGCCGCCGCGCCCCTGCGCGCCGTACTCCTCGATCGGGGTGCGCTTTGCGTACCCGCCGGCCGTGGCCACCAGCAGATAGGTCCCCTCCCGCACCACATTCAGCGACAGCAGCCTGTCGTCGGCGTTGAACCGCATGCCCTGCACGCCGGAGGTCGCCCGCCCCATCGGACGCAGCGCCTCGTCGGTGGCCGAGAAGCGGATCGACTGCCCCTTGGCGCTGACCAGCAGCAGGTCGTCGGCGGCCGAGCAGAGCACCGCCCCCACCAGTTCGTCGCCGTCGCGCAGGTTGACCGCCACGATCCCGCCCGAGCGATTGGAGTCGAAGTCGGTCAGCCGCGACTTCTTCACCAGTCCGTTGCGGGTGGCCAGCACCAGGTACGGCGCGTCGGCGTAGCTCTTGATCTGGATGACCTGGGCGATGCTCTCCTCGGGCTGGAAGGCCAGCAGGTTGGCCACGTGCTGACCGCGGGCCGTGCGCAGCGCCTCGGGAAGCTCATAGGCCTTGGCCCGGTACACCCTGCCCTGCGTGGTGAAGAACAGGATCCAGTCATGGGTGGAGCAGACGAAGAAGTGCCCGACGATGTCGTCCTGTTTGAGTCCCGCACCCTGTACCCCCTTGCCGCCCCGCTTCTGGCTGCGGTATAGCTCGGTCTTGGTCCGCTTGGCGTAACCCGTCTCGGTGATGGTCACCACGACGTCCTCCCGGGCGATGAGGTCCTCGTCGGACACCTCGCCGTCGGCCGCGACGATCCGGCTGCGCCGGTCGTCGCCGTGCTTGTCGACGATCTCGGTGAGTTCGTCGCGCACGATGCCCCGCTGGCGTTCCGGCTTGGCCAGGATGTCCTCGAGGTCGGCGATCTCCTCCTCGATCCGGGCGAGGTCATCGACGATCTTCTGCCGTTCCAGCGCGGCGAGGCGGCGCAGCTGCATGTCGAGGATGGCCTGGGCCTGCACCTCGTCGATGGTCAGCAGGTCGATCAGCCCGGAGCGGGCGTCCTCGACGGTCTGCGAGCGCCGGATCAGTGCGATCACCTCGTCGAGGGCGTCGAGCGCCTTGACCAGGCCGCGCAGGATGTGGGCGCGCTCGTTGGCCCGCTCCAGCCGGTAGCCGGTTCGCCGGACGATGACGTCCATCTGGTGGTCGACGTAGTGGCGGACCATCTGATCCAGGCGCAGCGTGCGCGGAACCCCGTCGACGATCGCCAGCATGTTCGCGCCGAAGCTGGTCTGCAGCTGCGTGTGCTTGTAGAGGTTGTTCAGCACCACCTTGGCCACCGCGTCACGCTTGATCTCCACGACGATCCGCAAGCCCACCCGGTCGCTGGACTGGTCCTCGATGTTGGAGATCCCGGCCAGCCTGCCTTCGCGAACCTGCTCGGCGATCGAGGTGATGAAGTTGTCGTGGTTGACCTGATAGGGCAACTCGGTGATGACCAGCGAGGTACGGCCCCGCGAATCCTCCTCGACCTCGGCCACACCGCGCATCCGGATCGAGCCGCGGCCGGTGGTGTAGGCCTCGGTGATTCCGGACGTCCCGACGATAAGGGCGGCGGTGGGGAAGTCGGGACCTTTGACCCGCTCGATCATCGCCGCGAGCGTGGTCTCCTCGTCGGCATCGGGGTTCTCCAGGCACCAGTACACCGCCGCCGCCAGCTCCCGCAGATTGTGCGGGGGGATATTGGTGGCCATCCCGACGGCGATGCCGCCGGAGCCGTTGGCCAGCAAGTTGGGGAACCGGCTGGGCAGGACGGTGGGCTCCTGGACCCTGCCGTCGTAGTTGGGGGTGAAATCGACTGTCTCCTCGTCGATTTCGCGCAGCATATCCATCGCCAACGGAGTCAGCCTGGCTTCTGTGTAGCGCATGGCCGCCGGGGGGTCGTTTCCCGGTGAACCGAAATTGCCCTGTCCGTCGACCAATGGGTAGCGCATCGACCACGGCTGGGCCATCCGGACCAGGGTGTCGTAGATCGAGGCGTCGCCGTGCGGGTGGTAGTTGCCCATGGTCTCGGCCACCGAGCGCGCCGACTTGGCGTGGCTTCGGTCGGGTCGGAAGCCTGAGTCGTACATCGCGTAGAGCACCCGGCGGTGCACCGGCTTGAGACCGTCGCGAACCTCCGGCAACGCGCGCCCGACGATCACGCTCATCGCGTAGTCGAGGTAGCTGTTCTGCATCTCCTGCTGGATGTCGACCAGCTCGACGCGGTCGGCGGGGACCCCTTCCGGGGGCAACGTGGTGTCGGTCATCTCGTCCTCGGGGCGTCGGTCGGCGGCGGGGAGGAACTGCTCAGACGTCGAGGAATCGGACGTCCTTGGCGTTTCGCGTGATGTAGCTGCGGCGCGCGTCGACGTCGTCACCCATCAGCGTGGAGAACAGCTCGTCTGCCGCGGCGGCGTCGTCGAGGGTGATCCGGCGCAGCACCCGGACGTCGGGATCCATGGTGGTCTCCCACAACTCCTTGGCGTCCATCTCGCCGAGACCCTTGTAGCGCTGGATACCGTCGTCCTTGTTGATCTTGCGGCCGGCCGCCAGGCCCGCCTCCAGCAGCGCGTCGCGTTCGCGGTCGGAGTAGGCGAACTCCGGATCGGTTCGCTGCCACTTCAGTTTGTACAGCGGCGGCTGGGCCAGGAAAACGTGGCCCTGCTCGATCAACGGTTTCATGAACCGGAACAGCAGCGTCAGCAGCAGGGTCGTGATGTGCTGGCCGTCGATGTCGGCGTCGGCCATCAACACGACCTTGTGGTAGCGCAGCTTGGCGAGGTCGAACTCGTCGTGAATCCCGGTGCCGAGCGCGGTGATGATCGACTGGACTTCGGTGTTCTTGAGCACCCGGTCGATCCGCGCCTTCTCGACGTTGATGATCTTCCCACGCAGGGGCAGGATGGCCTGGAACATCGAGTCCCGGCCGCTCTTGGCCGAGCCGCCGGCGGAGTCCCCCTCTACGACGTAGAGCTCGGAGAGCCGCGGGTCCGTCGAGCGGCAGTCGGCCAGCTTCCCGGGCAACCCGCCGAGGTCGGTGGCGCTCTTTCGCCGCACCAGTTCGCGGGCCTTGCGCGCGGCGAGCCGCGCCTGTGCCGACGAGATCGCCTTGTTGACGACGATCTTCGAGTCCGACGGGTTCGACTCGAACCAGTGCGTCAGCTGTTCGTTGCAGATCTTCTGGACGAAGGACTTGACCTCGGTGTTTCCCAGCTTGGTCTTGGTCTGCCCCTCGAACTGCGGCTCACCCACCTTGACCGAGATCACCGCCGCGAGACCTTCGCGGATGTCCTCGCCGGTCAGGTTGGGGTCCTTGTCCTTGAGCAGTTTCTTGTCTTTGGCGTACTTGTTGACCACGGTGGTGAGCGCCGCGCGGAACCCCTCCTCGTGGGTGCCGCCCTCGTGGGTGTTGATGGTGTTGGCGAAGGTGTGCACCGACTCGGAGAAGCCCTTGTTCCACTGCATGGCGATCTCGACCTCGTGCCCCTCACCCTTGCCCGAGAAGTCCACGACGCTGGAGTGGATCGGCTCCTTGGTCCGGTTGATGTGCTTGACGAAGTCGACCAGACCACCGGGATAGTGGAAGGACCGGTGGCGCACTTTCTGCTTGGGGGCGAGTTGCTCGGCGGCCTGTTCCTCGGCCGACTTCGGGGCGGCGGCGGTATCGCTGACGACTTCGTCGACAACCTCCTCCGGGGCGACCCGCTCGTCGGTCAAATTGATCGTCAGGCCCTTGTTCAGGAAGGCCATCTCGCGCAGACGCTGGGCGACCGTCTCGAAGTCGTAGAGCGTGGTCTCGAAGATCGCCGGGTCGGCCCAGAACCTGACGGTGGTTCCCGTGCGGGTGGTGGCCTCGCCCTGCTTGAGGGTGCCCGGGATCGAATGATCGTAGGTCTGCGACCACTCGTGGCCGTCGCGGCAGATATCGACCTCGAGCCTCGTCGACAGCGCATTGACCACGGACACGCCCACCCCGTGCAGGCCGCCGGAGACCTGATAGGCCTCCGACTCGAACTTGCCGCCGGCGTGCAGGACGGTCATCACCACGTCGACGGTGGGGACACCGGACTCGTGGGTCTCCACGGGAATGCCGCGGCCATTGTCGCGCACCTCGACGCCCCCGTCGTCGAGCATGCGTACGTCTACCCGGTCGGCGAAACCTGCCATGGCCTCGTCGACGGCGTTGTCCACCACCTCCCAGATCAGGTGGTGCAGGCCCCGTTCGCCGGTCGAGCCGATGTACATGCCCGGTCGTTTACGGACGGCGTCGAGGCCCTCGAGGATCTTGATCGAACCGGCGCCGTAGCCCTGGTCGGCGGGCTTCTTCGTCGCGGCGGGCTTTGCCGCGGATTTGGAGGCAGGCTTGGAGGCAGGCACAGGGGGGCAGGTCTCCTCGGGGTGTCGAAGTAGCGGCAAGCCGGCCGCGCGGCGTTCCCCCAGTCTACCGGTGAGCACCGTCTGGACCGGTTCAGAAACGGTGTTTGTACACAGCTATTCGCGCCGTCGGCGCGATTTCATGAACCGCGGCGCGGCCCGGCGGCCCCACGGGGGCCGGGCCCGTTCTGGCGCCGATCAGCTGCCCCGCCGACGAGCTTGCGCGGTATGCCCCGGGCTGGATACCCTCAGGGGGTATGAACGCAGTCTTTCCGGCCGCCGCGGTGGCCGTCGTCTCCCTGACCGCGGCGCTTGCCGGATGCTCCCCGGACCCCACCGCGACCGCCATGGCCCCGGTCCGGGTGGGCGTCGCGGAGTTCGCCGAGCTGATCGAGCGGCCCGGCATCCTGATCGTCGACGTCCGTACCCCCGAGGAGTTCGCCGGGGGGCACATCCGGGGTGCGGTGAACATCCCGTTGTCCGGCCCGGACTTCGCGGCGCAGATAGCCCAACTCGAACCCGCTGCCTCCTACGCGGTCTACTGCCGGTCGGGCAACCGGTCGCAGCCCGCCGTCGACGAGATGACCGAAGCGGGGATCAGTTCGGTCTACGAGCTCAAGGACGGAACGGCCGGCTGGGCCGCCGCCGGGCAGCCGCTGGTCGTTTAGGCTCAGCCGTAGGTGTCGCGGGGCCCGCGGCCGGGAACGTGGCGGGGTCCCTTGCGCCAGGACGGTGCGACCGGGCCGGTGATCCGCAGCGAGCTGACCACTCCGTCGCCCACGGCGGCCGCGATCTTGGCCAGCAGCTGGGCTTGAACCATCCGCAGCTGGGTGGCCCAGGCGGTTGACTCGGCCGACACGTGCAGCACACCGTCGCGCAACGCCGTCGGGACGGCGTGCGCCGCGATCTGCTCCCCGGCCACCGCTGCCCACTCGGCGAAGACCCGGCCCCGCGCGACCCGTGGGGACCATCACGCCGGTGACGGTGGTGG
>CAYXOM010000195.1:0-9554 GCA_964466565.1 uncultured Mycobacterium sp. | reverse complement strand
GGCCCGCGGGGCGCCCGGGGGGGGCCGTTCGGGGCCCGCCGCGACGGAGGCATCTGGTCGATCCCCGAGGCAGTGCGCGACGCGGTCGAGGACACCTGGGCCGCGGCGTGCCGGGATTTCGCCGAGGAGACCGGCTGCCCGGCCGGGTGTTCCCGGACCGGCTGGCCGCGCGGGCCGGCTAACGCAGCCCGCGGGAGGCCTCGGCGATAGCTTCCCGGGCGGCGCGACGGCGGATGTCAATGGTCTCGCCGACCCGCCGGGCCAGGCGCGCATCATGCCGCACAACCGACTCCATGCTTTCCCGGCTGACCTGCACCAGGATGCAGTCACTGAGGGCGAACGCGCCGGTGATGGCGCGCTGGCGGGTCAGCGACGCGACCCCGACGAAGTCGCCCGGTCCCAGCTCCCCGAGTTCCAGTCGGCGGCCGTCCTCGGCGTCGACGAACATCGCGACCCGGCCCTCTGCGATAAACGCCACCGCCTCGGGGATCGCGTCCGGCGACAACACCAGCTCGCCCTGAGCGAACGGGAGCAGCCGGGCGCCGGACAGCATCGCCGCGGTGGCCTCCGAACCGAGTCCGAAGCCGGCGCCCAGCGCGGTCAGGTGCTCGGCGAGATAGGCCTGTTTGTCTTTGCGCCCCGATTTGACACCGTCAAGGTGGAGGCCTGCCCGCTGGCTCGCGTACCAGACACGCTGGGTCAACAGTGACGCGGTGCCGTCCGCCTCGGCGGGTGAGGGAACCGGAACCAGCACCTTGTAGATCGACGTTCGGGCGTGTACCGGATGGGTGCCCGCGGGTATCACCAGCGGTTTGGCCTCGCGGAGCCGCGCGGGCAGGCCCTCGGCCACCTCCATCAGCGTCCTGCGGATAAGGCCCGGTGGGTCATCGGAGGCGAAGCTGAAGACGGCCTTGGCCTTGAAGTAGCTGGCGGTGGTGCGACTGAGGTTGACGAAGGGGTCCCCGGCCAGCGCGGCGTTCGGCACCACCTGGATCCCGTTCTCTGTGTCGAGATGCACTGCGCGCCAATTGACTTCTACGACCTGGCCCTTGCCGAACTTGGTGTCCAGCCAGTCCCCGAGTCGGAACGGCTGCTCGAAGAGCAGCAGCAGACCGGAGATCACCGGGCCGACCGCACTCTGCACCGCCAGGCCGATGACGATCGAGGTGACTCCGATCGCGGCGACCAGACCGCCGATGTTGGCCCCCCACACCCACGACAGCAGCAGACCGATTCCGACGATGATCAACAACAGCCGGCCGAGGTCGATGAAGATGCCGGGTAGCCGATCTCGCCAGGTCCCGCTGCGGGCCTCGCCGAACAAAGCGGCGTTCGCGCCGGAGAGCAGAACCAGGATGATGAGGAAACCGACCACCGTGGCGGCGACCTTCGCCACCGCCGAGTCGCCCGCGGGAAGTTCGGCATTGGTGCTGAACTGGTCGACAAGTAGGTACGCCGCACCCGCGGGGAGCAGCCAGTTCCTCAGCAGTCCGACAGGTTTGGCAAATGCACTATCCCTGCGGGCCAGAGCGCCCTGCGCCTCGCCCAGTAGCAGCAGACCCAACGGGAGTCCGATCACGACCGCCACCGTCGGCCAGAACCACGGCTGGCCGGTCACCGCACTCATACCGGCTGGCGGCTTTCGATCTCGAGGCGCCAGACCTGCTCCGGCCCGTCCTTACCGGTGATCGTGCCGGCCAGCTCGAACGGATGGATACCCGCGACGGCGTCGTGTACCCGGCCGCTGGCGAAGATGCCGGCCGACCGGGTCGAGGCGTGCACCCGGTGGGCAAGGTCGACCGCCTCACCCCACAGCGCGTACACCGTCGAGCGCTGGCCGACGAGGCCGCTGGTCACCGGTCCGCTGTCGATCCCCGCCCGTAGCGACAGGTCGGCTCCGTGCTGGTCGTTGAACCGCCCGACGATCTCGATGAGTTCTCGGGCGAAGGCGATCGTTCGGCTGGCGTGATCGACACGCGGCTCCACCAGGCCGCAGGTTGCCAGCAGTCCGTTGTCTTGCATGCTGCGCACCTGCTCGATCCCGTGGCGGTCGGCGGCGTCGTCGAACGCCTCCACGAGGGCATTGAGCATGCCCACCGAATCCTCTGAGAGCATCGTCCGGGAGAATGCGTCGAACCCGAGCAACTGTACGTAGATCACCGAGACATCGCGGTGCTGGGCGCTGATGTTCTCCTCACCCTCCCGAAAGCGCCGGGCCACCGGTTCGGGCATCAGAGCGGTGAGCAGTTCGTCGTTCTCCCTCTGCTGCTGATCGATGAGCTCCTGCTTGGTCTGCAGCCCGGCGCTCATGTCGTTGAACGCCGTTGCCAGCTCGCCGAACTCGTCGCTGGAGGTCACCGGCACACTCACCCCGACCTCGCCGGACCCGGTTCGCCGCACCGCCTCCACCAGGGTGCGGACGGGTCGGATCAGCAGCCGGCTGAACAGCAGAGCGAGCAGTGACACCGCCAGCACGATCGCGCCGGTGGACAGAGCGACGTGGCGCGCGAACGCGGTGACCGGCGCGAGAGCCTCCCCCCGGTCAACCTTGGCGACGATCACCCAGTCCAGCCCGGGAATGTCGACCTGCTTGTAGGCGCTCAGTGCAACCGGTCCCAGATAGCTCTTCGCCTCGACCACACCGGATCTGCCCGCCAGCGCTTCTTCGACCGGGGCGGTGTTCACCGGTTGCAGCAGCACGCTGCCGGAGACGGCGACCTGACGCTCGGCGACCTCGGGAGACGTTCCGTTCGCCACCACATCCCGGGCATAGCGCTCAGGGTCCTCCAGCAGGAGTCGGGACACCGAGCGCATCAGGCGATCCGGCCCGGCCAGGTAGGTCTCCCCGGTGCTGCCCAAGCCGTCCCGCTCCCAGCCGCGATCACCGGTCATCACGTCGTTGATGCCGGCCAGAGACAGCTGGATGGCGAGCACGCCAGCGATGCCCTCCGCGTCGCCGATCGGGGTGACCACCCACGGTTGCGGAACGCCGTAGGACGGTGCGTAGCGCTCGAAGTCGGTCAGGATCACCTCGTCGACGGTGGTCGCCCGCATCGCGCGGCGGTAAGCCTCGGCGAGTTCGGTCGTGCTGTAGGGAGCCGCCAGCACGTTGGCGCCCAGATCCACGCCCTTGTAGGCGGTGAAGACCACGTTGCCCTCGGTGTCGATCAACAGCGTGTCGTCGAATCCGAACCGCTCGGTGAAGTCGGCGAAGAGCGGCTGATACCGGGCGTTGAGGGCGGCGTACTCGCTGGGATCGGGGCTCTCGACGATTTCCAGCGCCGCCTCGAAGTCACCCCTGGCCGGGACGGTGTAGAGGTTTTGCAGGTAGGTCTGGGCGTTGGAGGTCGGCAGATACAACTCCGGATCGGCCGGTTTTCCGTAGCGCTCCGTCAATTCGGGCCCGAACACGTCGTCGTAATAGGTGCGGACCGCCGCTGACGCGCCCGGCGGGAGCGGGGCATCCTGCAGATCGGCGAACGCCGCCGCGAAGTCGACGACAGCGTCGATCGTCGCCTGGGAGTGAGTGAGGATTGTCGCGGCGTCGACGATCCCGTCGTAGTGAGCCCTGATTTCGCGGTGCCGGGACTCGCGCAGTTGCGTCAGCCGCTGTTTCTCGGTTTCTCGCAGAGACGAAGTACCGAAGGCATATCCGATCCCCCCGGCCACCAGCACCGAGCCCACGCTGACCGCGAGCATGATGAGAAGCAGTTTGGATTGGAAGCCCAGGCCACGAGGGCCGCGTGCCCGCAAGGGTCGGTCCACGGGTGTTGCGACCCCTTCCCACGTCCACCGTCGTCGAGCGGATCGTAGCGCAGGAAACCGCCCCCCGGTCCGTAGGATCGGGAGGATGACGGCCCCAGACGCCCCGCTGTGGCTGTTTGCCGACCAGTTGGGCCCGGCCTTTCATTCCGGCCCGAACGCCGACCGGCCGATCCTGCTCGTCGAGTCGGCGTCCGCGCTGCGCAGACGGCGCTGGCACCGCCAGAAACTGCATCTGGTTCTCTCGGCCCTGCGCCACGCGCAGGCGGACCTGGGCGACCGGGCGACGCTGGTCGGTGCGGCGAACTACCGCGAGGCGCTGACGGGATTCGGGCGCCCGGTGGTGGTGCACGAGCCCACCTCGTTGCCCGCCGAGCGGTTCGTTCACCGGGCTCGGGCCGAGGGGCTGGTGGCCGAGGTCCTGCCCACGCCGGGGTTCGCCCTGCCCCGCGAGGATTTCCGCTCCTGGGCGGCCGGGCGGCGCCGGTTCCGCATGGAGGACTTCTACCGCGAACAGCGGCGCCGATTCACGGTGCTGATGGACGGCGACGAGCCGGCCGGCGGGCGGTGGAACTTCGACGCGGACAACCGCGAGCCGCCACCCCGCGGTGCCGCCGCGCTCGACGTCGTGCCGCCCTGGCACCCGACTGAGGACGACATCGACGCCGGGGTCCGCCGCGACCTCGACGCGATGGCGCTGCCGACGGTCGGAGCCGACGGCCCCCGGCTGTTCGCGGTCACCCCCGCCGAGGCGCACGAGGCGCTGGAGCATTTCCTGGCCCATCGGCTGGCGCTGTTCGGCCGATTCGAGGACGCGATGCTCGGCGATGACTGGGCGATGGCGCACTCGCTGCTGTCGGTACCGCTGAACCTGGGGGTGCTGCACCCGCTGGAGGCGGTGGAAGCCGCCGAGCGGGCCTACCGGGCCGAGGCGGTGCCACTGGCCGCCGCCGAGGGCTTCATCCGCCAGATCCTGGGCTGGCGCGAGTACGTGTGGCAGCTGTACTGGCATTTCGGCGAGGACTACCCCGCCAGCAACAAACTCGGCGCACACGAGCCGCTGCCCGGGTGGTGGACCGGGCTCGACCCGGGCGCCGTCCAGGCCGAATGCCTGCGCGTGGCCCTTGCGGGCGTGCGCGACCGGGGCTGGGCGCACCACATTCAGCGCCTGATGGTGCTGGGCAGCCACGCCCTGCAGCGCGGGTACGACCCGGCGGCGCTCAACGAGTGGTTCGCCGCCGCCTTCGTCGACGGCTTCGCCTGGGTGATGCCCGCCAATGTCATCGGGATGAGCCAGCACGCCGACGGCGGGCTGATGGCCACCAAGCCCTACACCTCCGGCGGGGCCTACCTCAACAAGATGAGCGATCATTGCCGCCCGTGCCGGTTCGACCCCCGCAAGCGGCTCGGGCCGGACGCCTGTCCGTTCACCGCCGGCTACTGGGCGTTCACCCACCGCCACCGCGACCTGTTGGCGGCCAATATGCGCACCGCCCGGGCGGTGGCGTCGATGGACCGGCTGGCCGACCTCGACGCCGTGCTGGCCCAGGAGCGGGACCGGACCGGGTTCTAGCTGCGACGAAACGCGCGCCGGCGGTCCGGCGATAAACCCGCCGAGCAGGTGCTGCGCTATCGTTGACCGAATACGGAAGGGATCTTTCGGGTGAAGGCGCTGGCTGTTGTCGGGTGCGCAGCTGCCGCCGCCGCGGCCGCCGCTCTGAGCGCCGCGACCGGCAGCGCCGACCCGACCCAGAATCTGCTCAATGTCGTTGGCGAGCCCTACGCCCGGGCGGTGGCGATTCTGCGGGCCCAGGGCGTGCCGGCGTCGTTCGGCGGCGCGGTGGGCAGCGACGTCGCGCAGTCCAACTGTATCGTCAGCAGCCAGAAATTCCTCAGCGTGGGCAAGATGCAGCTCATGCTGGACTGCACGGCCGAGGCGCAGCCGGAGGCCCCCGCGCCGACCCGGGCGGCCGGCGCTCCGGCCGGCGGAACCCCCGCGCCGACCGCCCGTCCGACGCCGGGTGCCCCCGGCGTGGTGACCGTCATCCCCAAGCCCGTCGGCTAGCGACCCGCTGAGAGGCACCATGCGCAGGACACGTCCCCCCGCCCCGCGGGTCGATCCCGGCCCGGTGCAGATCCAGGCCCGCAAGGTCGACTTCGACGTCTCCGGCGTCCCGCTGCACTGGATCCCGGGCCACCCGGTCGCCTCGAACGTCGTCGGGCTGCTCAATGTCGTCCTGCCCGCCGCCGAACGGTGGTTCGTGGCGACCTACAACGAAGCGCTTCCGCTCGTGCGGGACTCGCGGCTGGCCGAGGACATGCGCGGCTTCATCGGCCAGGAGGCCGTACACGCCGACACTCACGAACGGCTGCTGCACGAGTTCATGCAGACCCGGGGCGTGGATCCCCAACCCATGCTCGATCAGGTCGAGTTCGTCTTCTCCAAGGTGCTGGCGCCCGGCGCGGCGACCGACCCCGACCGGCGGCTCAACCACCTGTGCGACCGGTTGTGGCTGATCGCCGCGATCGAGCACTACACCGCGGTGCTGGGCGACTTCGCGCTGAACTGCCGCTGGGACGCCTACGGGGCCGACCCGGTGCTGGCCGACGTGTTCCGGTGGCACGGCAGCGAGGAGGTCGAGCACCGCTGCGTCGCGCACAACGTGGCGGTCTACTTCCACGACAGCTACCTCGACCGGATCCGGTCGATGGCGATCGCGTTCGCCATGATCTACACCTTCTTCGAGCGCGGCGCGTGGTACCTGTGCCGGACCGATCCGGGCCTGGACATCGGCTGGTGGCAGATGCAGCGGCTGCGGGTCCGCGACTCCCGGCTGGGCCTGCTGCCCACCTACCGGCGGCTGTTCGGCTCCAACACCCTGGCCTACTTCAGGCCCGGCTACTCACCGGAGTCGGTGGGCTCCACCGCCCAGGCGGTCGCCTACCTCGCGTCCTCCCCCGCGGCCCGGGCCGCCCAGGTCTAGATGCTCGGCCCCGTGTTCCGGCGGCGACGGCCCGCGCCGGGTTCGGGCGAGCGCAGGCGCGACCCGATACTCGGGCTGGCCGACGCCGCGATCACCGGGCTGTGGGCGGCCGCCGGCGCGGTGCGCCGGATCGCCCCGCCGGCCGAGCGCGACCACACGCTCGAGTTGACCGTGGTGGACCGCCGCATCGTCGCCCGCGACCAGAACGTGGTGGCTCTCACGCTGGCCGCCAACGGTGGCGGCCCACTGCCGGCCTGGCACGCGGGAGCCCACCTGGACATCCGCCTTCCCAGCGGGCGCCTGCGGCAGTACTCGATGTGCGGCGAGCCAGGCCTGCGCAACTCTTACCGGATCGCGGTGCGGCGGATCTCCGGCGGCGGCGGCGGTTCGATCGAGGTGCACGAGCGGTTACCGGTCGGTTCCACCGTCACCACCAGCGGGCCGCGCAACGCCTTCCCGCTCGCCCTGCCCGGACACGGATCGCCGTCGACCCGGCTGCGCTTCGTCGCCGGCGGAATCGGCATCACCCCGATCCTGCCGATGCTGGCGCTGGCCGACCGGCTGGGGGTCGACTTCTCGATGGTATATACCGGCCGAAGTGTGGAGTCCATCCCGTTCGTCGACGAGGTGCGGCGGTTCGGCGACCGGATCACGGTGCGCACCGACGACGCCGACGGCCTGCCCGGCGCCGCGGAACTGCTCGGAGACTGCCCGGACGGCACCACCGTCTACGCTTGCGGTCCGGCTCCGATGATTGCGGTGATCCACAACGCCCTCGCCGGACGTGACCGGGTCGAACTGCACGTCGAGCGGTTCGCCGCACCGCCGGTGGTCGACGGGGCGCAGTTCACCGTGACCGCCGCCTCGACCGGGACCACGGTCAGCGTCGGCGCCGAGGAGACGCTGCTGGCCGCGCTGCAGCGAGCCGGCGCCGACCCGTCCTACTCCTGCCGCCAGGGCTTCTGCGGGACCTGCCGGACCCGGGTGCTCGAGGGTCCGGTCGAACACCGCGACACCCTGTTGACCGCACCCGAGCGCGCGGCGGGGATGATGCTGACCTGCGTTTCGCGCGCCCCGGCCGGTGCCCGGCTGCTGCTGGACCTCTGAGCGGGGCCGGCGACCGGCGTGACGACCGGGGTCAGTCGGAGTCCCAGGCCAGGGCCAGCTCCCCGGCGACGTCGATGATCTTGGCCCGCTGGGAGGCCGGGCTGTCGATCTCCTCGGCCACGAACGCGGCGACGAAGCGGCGGATCTCACCGTCGACGCCCCCGACGATCCGGACGATCTCGCCCCGCACCGACTTCGAGGACACGTGCACCGCGATGTCCGACGGACGCGGCTTGGCGACGTCGATGACGATCAGCAACGGCTCGGCGGCCCTGGCGGTGGCCCGCAGGGCGATCTCGCCGTCGACGGTGAAGCGCTGCTTGTCCAGACGCAGGTCGACCACCAGTGAGATGACCAGGGGTATCCGCACGGCGAAGGTGAAGATCTCCCCCAGCGATCTGCGCACGTGCGGCTGCTGAACCTGGACCTTGGCGCTCACCTTGGCCAGGCCCGCCGGTCCCTGGGACATCGGGCCCATCTCGAGTTCCTCGCCGGCGATCTCCGCGAACGCCGCGGCCACCCGCTTTTCGGTCACCGCGACTTCGAAGAATCGCCGGCCGAACTCCTCGTAGGTGACGAAGGTGTGCGTGTGCATCGGGCTTTTCAGTGTTGTGTGCATGGGGCTCTTCAGTGTCGCGCACCCAGGTGGATGCCCGGGCGCGGGCCGATAACGAATCGGTGCCCGATCGCCGCCTCACGACTCCAGCAGCACCGTCACCGGTCCGTCGTTGACCAGGCTCACCGACATCTGCGCGCCGAAGACGCCGGTGCACACCTGCGCGCCGAGCCCGCGGAGGCGGTCGACGAACGCATCCACCACCGGCTCGGCCAGCGCAGCGGGGGCCGCGGCGTTCCACGACGGCCGGCGTCCCTTGGCGGTGTCGGCGTACAGGGTGAACTGGCTGACCACCAGAATCGGGGCGTCGGTCTGCGCGGCGGAGAGCTCGCCGTCGAGAATCCGCAGCCCCCAGAGCTTCTCGGCCATCCGCACCGCGATGTCGGCGTCATCGGAGTGGGTCACCCCGACCAGCGCGAGCAGGCCCTGGTTCCGCGGGGCGATCGAGGCGACCTGCTCTCCGCCCACCGTCACCGCCGCCGACGTGACACGCTGCACGAGCACCCGCACCGACGCGCTCACCCCCGTACCGGTCCACTGTTGTTGCTGGTCAACGACACTGCGGACGGTAAACGCCGCTGACGTTTCCGGACGTGAGACACGCCACAGGCTTTGGGTTAATCACATGGCTGTTGTTAGCCTTCCCGGCCATGTTTGCTCTCGCGGCGCTGATGTCGCTGATCACGCAGGTTTCGGGGACTCCGTACATTCCCGGAGGCGACTCACCGGCGGGCACCGACTGCTCGGGCCTGGCCTCGTGGGTGGCCAATGTGGCGTCCGGCCGGCCCGCCTTCGGAAGCCGGTTCAACACCGGCAACATGGAGCCTGCCCTGCTCGCCCGCGGCTTCCGCCACGGAACCGCACCCAACGCCGTGGTGATCGGCTGGAACAGCGGGCACGCGGCGGTCACCCTGCCCGACGGGACCCCGGTCTCCAGCGGGGAGAGCGGGTCGGGCGTACGGGTCGGCGGCGGCGGCGCCTACCAGCCCCACTTCACCCGGCACATGTACCTGCCGGTCGCCGCGGGCGAACCGCCCGCCGACATCCCCGCGGGCGAACCGCCCGCCGACATCCCCGCGGGCGAA
>CAYXOM010000194.1:0-2046 GCA_964466565.1 uncultured Mycobacterium sp. | reverse complement strand
GGTCTGGTTGGCCGCGTAGGTGCCGTCGTTGGGGTTGCCGTAGATGCCGTAGCGGGGGTCCGTCGGGGAGTTGCCGCTGTAGAAGTCGTTGACCCAGCCGGTGGCCAGGGTGCGCACCGCCTCCTTGGCCCCCGGCGGCGACGGCCGCACGATGATGTCGCTGGCGATCTCGCCGAGGATCGCGAACAGGTTGGTGCCGGCGATCACGTCGGTGTGGCTGCCGTTGAGGATCTGCAGGCCGAAGAACTGATCGGTGTACACCTGGGCCATGGTCTCGGAGGCGATGTCCCAGGCGTTCCAGCGCTGCGCCGGCGCGGAGATCTGGTAGTTCGGCTTGCCGGCGGCGATGAGCTTCTCCAACTGCTCGGTGAAGGCCGGCGGGCGCGAGACGCCGTCGAACATCACCACGCCGAGCAGGTCGTCGACCGCGGGCGTCTCGGTGACCCGGGCGGCGACGTCGGTGGCGAAGTTGCCGCCCGCGGAGTGCCCGGTGAGCACGAAGGTCTCCGGCAGGGTGCCGCTGAACAACCCGGTGGCCCGGGCGCTGTTGTTCAGCTGCGCCCGGCCGTCGAGGAACATCGTCGCCGCGCCCTCGCGGATCCGCTCCCCGCCCAGGTAGCAGCCCGGGCACAGCGGGGTGTCGAACCAGAAGATGTTGGGCGCCACCACAATGCTGTTGGTCTCCCGGGCCAGCGCCTGGGCCATGTCGGCGTACCAGTCGTTGAAGCCCAGGAAGCCGTGTTGCAGCCAGATGATGCCGTTGGCCTCGATGGTGCCGTCGGCCTGGGTCGGGAAGTACCAGGCGGCCGGGGCGGCGTAGAACTCGTCGTTGCCGACCGGGATGTCGAGGATCGCGTTGCCGCTGCGCACGCCGGTGACACCATTGCCGACCAGCGCGACCGGCGTCGCCGGGTCCAGGCCGTTGTCCCCGCCGTCGACGTCGGCGGGCAGCTGGAAGCCGAACAGCCCGCCGACGGCGTTGATCAGCGCGGCGACGACGGTGTCGATGATGCCCATCTGGTTGGCCTGCACGGCGGGCAGGCCGTAGGCGAAGGTGGGGCCCATCACGATCTGCTGGTTGGCCGCCGCGTAGAGGCCGAACTGCGGGGCGTCGGGGGTGGCGCCGGCGTACATGTCGTTGATCCAGCCGTTGCTCAGCGCGTAGACCCCCGCGGTGTTGCCGGCCGGCACCCGCTTGGTCACCAGTTGCAGCACGAAGTCGAACAGCGGGTTGACCCCGAGCATGGAGTCGACGTGCGAGCCGTCCGCCATGACCACCCCGATGAACTCACCGGGGCGCTGCGCCGCGAGGACGTTGGTGGTCGCGCCGAAGGCGTTCCAGCTCTGGGCGGGCGCCGCGATCTGGTAGAGCGGCTTGCCCGCCGCCGCCAGCACCGCGACCTGCTCGGCGAAGCTGCCGTCGAACGCGCCATTGGAGACGCCGTCGAACATCACCACACCGACCAGGTCGGCGTCCTGGGTGGCGTCGCCGCGGTTGACGTAGTCCGACGCCACCGCCGAGGCGAACCCGCCGCCGGCGGAGTGCCCGGCCAGCACGAAGGCGCCGAGCAGTTCGTCGGTGTCGCCGGTGTAGCCGGCGGCGACCGCGCTGTCGACCAGCGCGGCGCGGTCGGGGTCGAGGAACGCCGTCGCGGCGGCCTGCTGGGTGTTGGTGCAGATCAGACACCCGCCGCCGAAGAGGGTGAACGGGATCGACGACAGCGTGGGCGACACGACGATGCTGTTGGTGCGCTGCGCCAGGTCGGTGGCCAGCGCCGAGTAGAAGGTGTTGGTGGCGCCGAAGCCGTGCTGCAGCCAGATGACGCCCTGGGCGTCGACCGAGCCATCGGCCTGGGTCGGGAAGTACCAGTCGGCCGCCACGGTGTCGCCGAAGAACGCGCCGGGCACGGCGAGCCGGGAGTGCCCGCGCTGCACGCCGGTCACGCCGTTGGCGTCGGCGGGCAGCAATGGGTTGGGCGGGGCGGCGGCGGCCACCGACGAGGTGCCGGTGACGGCGGCGGCCGCGGCGCTGGCGCGCTGGCCGGT
>CAYXOM010000193.1:0-3627 GCA_964466565.1 uncultured Mycobacterium sp. | reverse complement strand
CCCGGTCTGCGCTGAGCGCCGCCGGCTGGGCTAACCTGCACCCATGCCCGAACCGGAATCCGACCCCGACGAGACCCGGCGCAAGTTCCGCGAGGCGCTTGAGCGCAAGAAGGCCAAGTCGGCCGGCGCCGGGGCCGGGGCCCGCGACGGCGGGTCGAAGCGGTCGCGGGCGCGCGGGCCGGTGGAGAACCGCCGCGAGTTCCGCCGCAAGAGCGGCTGAGCCACCCGGCGTGCTGGCCGCGGTCAGTGCACGGCGGGTTTGCCGACATCGGCGCCGGTGAGGCTGCGCACCTCCAGTTCAGCCCACATCTGCTTGTCCTGCTCCTTGGAGGTGACCGTGCCCAGCCACCCCATGAAGAAGCCGAACGGGATGGAGATCAATCCGGGATTGCGCAGCGGGAACACGTTCCAGTCGATCCCCGTGCTCATCGGGATGAGGCTGTTGGCGACGCCGGTGAAGTTGGGTGAGAGGACCAGCAGAAGCAGGGCCGCACCCAAGCCTCCATAGATCGCGAAGACGGCTCCCCGGGTGTTGAACCTCTTCCAGAACATGGACAACAGGACAGCCGGGAGATTGGCGCTCGCGGCGATCGCGAAGGCGAGTCCCACCAGGAATGCAACGTTGAGTCCTTGCGAGAAGATGGCGAGCACGACAGCCACGAAGCCGATCGCGATGGTGGCAAGCCGCGCGACGTGCACCTCCTCCTGCGATGACGCCTTGCCCTTCCGGATCACTCCGCCGTAGAGATCGTGTGCGAACGACGTGGAGCTCGCGAGGGTCAATCCGGCCACCGTGGCCAGGATCACGGCGAACGCGACGGCGCCGATGAATGCCAGCATGAAGCCGCCACCGAGGCTCCCGTCTCCGCCGCCGAGTTCGAGCGCAAGTTGCGGTGCTGCGACGTTTCCGCTGGTGTCGACGAGAGAACCGTCGGGATTCAGGCCGCGCCCGAGGACTTCGCGCGACACCAGGGCCGCTGCGCCGAAACCCAGCGCGATCGTCATCAGGTAGAACACCCCGATATTGCCGATGGCCCAATTGACGCTTCGGCGGGCGACCTGCGCGGTGGGAACGGTGTAGAAGCGGATGAGGATGTGCGGCAGGCCGGCGGTGCCCAGGACCAGAGCCAAGGACAGTGAGATGAGGTCGATCTTCCCGATCAAGGTGGCCCAGCTGTCGCCGACCACATCGACGCCGAATCGGCCGCCCGGCTCCAGGAACCCCGAGCCGAGACCACTCATCTCGCCGGCCCTACTCAACAGGTCATTGACGTTGAAGTCGAAATTGAGCAGCACCATGAACGTCATCACGGCCGCGCCGGCGATGAGCAGGAAAGCCTGCGTGATCTGGACGTACGTGGTGCCACGCATGCCGCCGATGGTCACGTAAACGACCATGAGGGCGCCCACGGCGGCGATGATCCAGTTCTTCGCGGCCGGGTTCGACAGGTCGAGGAGCAGGGCGACCAGTGCTCCGGCTCCGACCATCTGGGCCAGCAGGTAGAAGATGCTGACGACGACCGTGGAGCTGGCCGCGGCGGCGCGCACGGGCAATTCCCGCATGCGGAAGGCGACGGCATCGCCCATCGTGTACCGGCCGGTGTTTCGTAGCGGTTCGGCGATGAGCAGCAGCGCCAGAAGCCAGGCGACCAGGAAGCCGACCGAGTAGAAGAAGCCGTCGAACCCGTACAGCGAGATGAGCCCGGCGATACCGAGGAAGCTTGCTGCCGACATGTAGTCAGCTGAGATTGCCAACCCGTTCTGGAAGCCGCTGAGGCTGCCCCCGGCGTTGTAGAAGTCCGATGCCTTGTGGCTCTGGCGACCTGCGTAGGTCACCAGTCCGAGGGTGACGACGACGAAAGCGGCGAACAAGATGAAGGCGATGAGCGTGGAGTCGACGGTCATAGCTGCCGCAACTCCTTCTCCACGCGTTGGCGGATTTCCTCGCGCTTTGCGTCGAGTCGCGTGCGTGAATACGCGTCGTAGGCGATGACGATCACCAGGGTGCTGACGAACTGCAGAATCGCAAGAATGAACGCGATGTTGATGTTGCCGAACACCGGCGTCGACACCCAGTCGCGGGCGAAGGCCATGAGATAGACGAAGAGGAAGTACCAGACGAGGAAGGCAATAGCCATTGGGAACGAGAAGCGGCGGAATCTGCTTCGGAGTTCGCCGAACTCCTCCGATTCCTGGTGCCGCTCCCAGATGTCGAAGTAGGCGTCGCTGGCCCTGTGAGCGGGTTGGTCCGGCTCGCTCTCCGCACCGCCGGGCGTTGGGGTCTGGCTCGATGAGACGTCGGGACTCGCCACGATGGCCTCCTGTCTTCCGGGTACTTGGATGCTGACCGTCATCGTGATGGCGATCGCCATACGGTAGTGAGACCTGCGTCACAAAATCCTGGCCGACCCGTCGACGGGTGAAAGCCTGCGCCGAGCGGTCGCCCCTCCGCGGTGAGCGGTCAGCCCGGCGGCACCCGCTCGAGACCCATGCCGAGGCGCTCCGGCAGGTGCATGCGGGCGAAGACCCGGGAAACGTCGGGGGGCACCGCGGACCGGGTCAGGCGGCTGACGACGATCATGGTCGCGAAGGCCAGCGGCACCGTGACCGCCGCCGGGTAGCCCGCGATCGCGGCCGGCCATCCGCCGAGGAACGCATCGTCCACTGCGCCGGACACGGCCAGCAGGGTTGCCAGGACAGAGGACACCGCGCCGACCGCCAAGCCGGCCAGCGCCCCCGCGGCGGTGAGCCCGCGCCACCAGATGCCGAGCACCAGCAGCGGGCACAGCGTCGAGGCGGCCAGCGCGAAGACCAGACCGACGCCTCGGGAGAGCTCGAAGGACGACGCGGCCAGCGCCAGCGGGACCGGAATCAGCCCGCCGGCGAGTGCCGCCCAGCGGAAGTCGCTCACCCGCCCGCGAAGCAGGTCGGTGGCGGCCGCGCCGGCAAGGCTGACCAACAGCCCCGACGAGGTCGCCAGGAACGCCGCGATGGCGCCCGCGGCCACCAGCGCGACCAGCAGTGCACCGGCCGTGCCGCCGATCGCCGAGGAGGGCATCAGCAGCACGGCGGCGTCGGCGTTGCCGGTGACCAACAGTTCGGGCACGTGCAGCCGCGCCAGCGCGCCCAGCAGGATCGGGAACAGGTAAAAGACGCCCAGCAACGCGATGACCGCCAGCGCGGTGCGCCGGGCTGCCCTTCCATCTGGGTTGGTGTAGAAGCGCACCAGCACGTGCGGCAGCCCCATCGCACCGAGAAATGTCGCGACCATGATCGAGATCACCTGGTAGTGGCGGTGTTCACCGCCCAGGCCTGACCCCCCGAGCCAGTCCTCGCCGGCGGTCGGTGCGCCGGCAACCACCGGGGTGTGCGCCCCCGCTTCGAGGGTGAGCACGCTGCCCGCGCCCAGCGTCCGCCGGCCCGGGCCGAGCGGGGAATCCTCCGCCACCGGCGCACCGTCGACGGTGCCCGCCACGCTGATTCCGGCGGGCTCGACGACGTCGACGAGCACGTCGGTGCCGATCTCCACGGTGGTCTGCTGGGGAACGACCGGCGGCAACGGGCCGCCGAGTTCGCCCCGGTCGCCGCCGGCCAGCGTGATCAGCGCCATGGTGGGGACGGCGATCG
>CAYXOM010000192.1:0-2615 GCA_964466565.1 uncultured Mycobacterium sp. | reverse complement strand
GCGGATCGGGCCGGGCGGCACGGCGCAGCAGGTGGACGTCGCCGACGCCGAGGCGGTCGATGCCCTCGCCGACACCTGTTTCGCCGAGCTCGGCCGGGTCGACTTGTTGGTCAACAACGCCGGGGTGTTCCAGGGTGGCCTGTGCTGGGAACGCAGCATCGAGGACTGGCAGTGGTGCCTCGGCGTCAACGTCTTCGGAATCATCCACGCCCAGCGCAGTTTCCTGCCCCGGATGATCGCCCAGGGCACCGACGGTCACGTGGTCAACACCGCGTCGGTGGCGGCGTTCGTCTCCGCTCCGTTGTCCGGACCCTATGTGGTGTCCAAGTGCGCGGCCTTCTCCTTGACCGAATGCCTGGCCCACGATCTGGCCGTCGTCGGCTCCCAGATCGGCGCGTCGGTGCTGGTGCCCAGTGCCTTCGACACCGCGATAGCGCGTTCCTCGACCGTCCGGCCCGGCCGCTTCGGGGTCGACACCACCGAGGACGGACAGGGGACGGCCGCAGCCCTGGCCGAGATCGTCTCCCGGGGAATGTCGCCGGCCGAGGCGGTGGCGCCGGTGCTCGACGCCGTCCGCTCCGGGACGTTCCTTATCCCCACCCGACCGAGTTACGCCGTGCAACTTCGCCACCGGTACGAGTCGCTGCGGGCGCGGGAAGTGCCCGCCCTGACCGAGGTGGACTGAATCATGGGCTCCCCGGACTCGCTACGGATCGCGGTGATCGGCGCCGGTCCCGCCGGCCTTGCGGCCGGCCACGAGCTCCTCGCCAAGGGATTCACCGACTTCACGATCTTCGAAGCCACCGACGCGGTCGGCGGCACCTGGCATCTGCACTCCTACCCCGGCCTGGCCTGCGACGTCTGGGCCCACGCCTACACCTTCTCCTACCGCCCCAATCCCGACTGGAGCGCCAGCTTCGCCGAGCAACCCGAGATCGAGGCCTACCTGCAGACCTGTGCCCGCGAATTCGGCCTCACCCCGCACATCACCCTCAACACCCGCATCGTCGCCGCGCGCTATCAGGACGGCGGCTCCTGGGTCCTCGAGAGCACCTCCGGGGAGCGTTTCGAGTTCGACGTCGTCATCAACGCGATGGGCAACCAGCACACGCCCCGCTACCCCGACGTCGAAGGGATCGACGACTTCGAGGGGGCGAGTTTCCACGCCACCCGGTGGGATCACGGCGTCGACCTGAGCGGCAAACGTGTCGTGGTCGTCGGATCGGCGGCCAGTGCCGTGCAGATCGTTCCCGAAGTGGCGAAGGTGGCGGGCCGGCTCACCGTCCTGCAGCGCTCGCCGAACTGGATCATGCCCCGGCGCCGGAAGATCTACTCGGATGCCCAGCGGGACCGCTGGCGGCGCTTCCCCCCGACGATGCGGGTCATCCGGTCGGTTCAGGAATTCGTGATGAGCACCGTCCACGATGCCGCCACCCTGGGACACAGCCGCGCCGGGCAGTTCGAATCCCGGGCCAGGAAGTTCATCGACCATTCGATCCCCGACCCGGGGTTGCGCGCTGCCCTCACCCCGAGTGACCCCTATGGCTGCAAACGCGGCCTGGTCTCCGACGACTTCTACCCGGCCCTGCTTCGCGACAACGTCGAGTTGATCCCCGAAGGACTGCGCGCGGTCCGCCCCGCCGGGATCACCACCGAGGGCGGTGACGAGATCGACACCGACGTCATCATCTTCTGCACCGGCTACCGGATCCTGGACTTCGACCGCATCGACGTCGTCGGCGAAGCGGGCGAGAGCCTGGCCGCCGCGATGTCGACATCCCTGGAGGCCTTCAAAGGCATTGCGGTGCAGCACTTCCCGAACTACTTCTTCACCGCGGGCCCCAACGGTATCCCGCTGGACGCGCCCTACTTCCGCTCCGTGGAACGGAACATCGCGACCATCGTGGGCTTGCTGAGTGCCAAGCAGGCGGCCGGGGTCCGCTCGATGTCTGTCAAACCGGAGGCCAACCGCGCCTACAACGACTGGCTGGCTCCGCGCTTCGCGCGCTACTCCTGGGCATCCCCGTCGTGCAGCAGCTACTACCAGGACGAGAAGGGACGGGCCCCGTTCCTGTTTCCCGGGCGATTCAAGGAGTACGCCCGGCTTCATGACCGATCAGGTCTGCACGAGTACGACCTGATCCTGTGACCGCGCCCACCGTCCTGACCCTCGACGACCTCGGCGACGCGCCCGTCGGCGGGAAGGCAGCGGGCCTGGCCAGGCTGGTCAGGCTCGGTTTGCGAGTGCCCCCGGCCTTCGTGATCGTCGGGGCCACACCCGGCAACCTGCCGGCGGACCTGGCGGACCACTACGCGCAGTTGGGCGCGGCGGCCGTGGCGGTGCGCTCCTCAGCCCTGGGCGAGGACTCCGCCGACGCCAGTTTCGCCGGCCAGTACGAAACGATCCTCGACGTCACCGGCCTCGACGCCCTGCGCACGGCCATCGACACCTGCCTGGCGTCGCTGCAGAACACCCGCGCGGCCGCCTACCGGCAGCGGAGCGCGCCCGCAGACGCTGACGTGGCGATGTCGGTCGTGGTCCAGAACATGGCACCAGCGTCCAGTGCCGGTGTGCTGTTCACCGCCGACCCCGTCACCGGGCGCCGCGACCGCGT
>CAYXOM010000191.1:0-2007 GCA_964466565.1 uncultured Mycobacterium sp. | reverse complement strand
CTCCCCGGTCGCGGCGGCGAAGAACAACGTGTTGGCCAGCGCCACCGCCATCGCCGCGTCGACCGCGAAGTTGGCCACCACCGGCCAGGTCAGCGCGGTAAGGCCGGACCGGTCGGCGCCGTCGGCGGTCGCGGCACGATGCACCATGGTGTACATCCGCGAGCCCATCTCCCGGCTTCGCATCCGACCGCGCCGACCGCGGGGCGGGGTGGGGCCGTCTGCCGGGCCGGGCCCGGAATACCGACGGGCCCGGTCGCCGTCCAGCGGCGGCAGGTGCGGGTTCGCCCGGGGCCCGCCGGTCCGATCACCGGGGTAATTGGCCATCCCGGGATGCCGACCCGGCAGCGGGGTCAGTCGTCGGCGGCCGGGCACGGTTCCGATTGTCCACCATCGCGGCGGGGTGCGGAGGGCACCGGCGCCGTGCGCCGGGCCGCGGTGAGGCAAGATTGTCGGCGATGACAGCCCCGACCGACACCGGACAGCGACCCGCCGACGAGCTGGCCGCCGTCCTCGCCGCCGCGGCCGAGCAGGCCAGGGCGGCGGTCGTTGAGTTCAGCGGCGACACCGTCGGGGACCACCTCGGGGTCGACTACGACGACCCGGCCGCCGCGACCCACCGCTTCGTGGCACGGCTGCCCGGATACCGCGGCTGGCAGTGGGCCGTGGTGGTGGCCGGCTATCCCGGCTCCGACCACGCCACCGTCAGCGAGGTCGTACTGATCCCGGGCCCGACCGCGTTGCTTGCCCCGGCCTGGCTGCCCTGGGAGGACCGGATCAAGCCCGGCGACTTGAGCCCCGGGGACCAGCTCGCCGCGCCGCCCGACGACCCGCGGCTGGCTCCGGGGTTCATGGCCACCGGCGACCCGCTGATCGACGACACCGCCGTCGAACTCGGTCTGGGACGGCGCCAGGTGCTCAGCGCGCTCGGCCGCGACGACGCCGCCCAGCGCTGGCACGACGGTGAGTTCGGCCCGGAGGCGCCGATGGCGCGGTCGACGAAGCGGTCCTGCCGGGACTGCGGATTCATGGTGCCGCTGGCCGGCGCGCTCGGCGAGATGTTCGGGGTGTGCTGCAACGAGATGTCCGCCGATGGACGGGTGGTCGACTTCGGCTACGGATGCGGCGCCCATTCCGACACCCCGGCCGCACCGGGCAGCGGATCGCCGGCCTACGACCCCTACGACGACGGGGTGCTCGAGGTGGTCGAACCGCCGCCCGCCGCCGAGGCCGCCGCGGCTGAGGCTGAGGCTGAGGCTGAGCCCGCCAGTTAGGCCCCGCCCTCGGCGGCGGCCTTGATCCGCGTCAGCGACTGGTGCATCCCGTCGAGCATCTCCTTCTCGAAGGACTCCACCCCGCCGAGCACGGCCCTGGTGACCGCGGTCGAGGTCGCGGTGATCCCGCCCTCGGCGTTGCGGATCTCGGTGACCCGGGTGCCGCCGCCGGGGGTGGGCTCGAGCTCGTAGCTCCACACCGTGTGGTTGATCGGCACCCGGAAGGCCAGCTTGCGCTCCGGGATCACCTCGGTGATCGTGGAGGTGGTCGGCCAGAACAGCATGTTGCGCCGGTTGAGGTTGAAGGTGCGGGTACCGGGGCGCAGCGGCCCGAGCGCCTTCATCATCCGGCACTGCGGACTCCACTGCGGCATCCTGCCCAGATCGGAGATCAGGCTCCACACCCGGCCTACGGGCGCGTCGATGTCGATCTCGGCTTTGAGTATCGGTGCCGCCATGACGTCGTCCTCCTGGGGTCGGGGTTGGTGCGGGTCCGGTCAGTCTTGCAGGTCCGGTGAGTCGCGCAGGGTCTGCAGGCCGGTCTGGGCGCCGCGGGAACCCCGGCGCACCGCCGAGCGCTGCCACCGGAACAGCGACAGGCCGAACACGCCGACGCCCAGGCCGGCGAGGGTGACCGGGCGCCACCCGTGCAGTCCGGACACCGTGAAGGCGGCGAGCGTCGCCAGCGCCCACAGCACCAGGCCGGCGCCGATCACCGGCCGCGGATCGAGCAACG
>CAYXOM010000190.1:0-3964 GCA_964466565.1 uncultured Mycobacterium sp. | reverse complement strand
GACCGACCCCTACGCCTCCGGACCGGCCCGGTTGGAGGTTGGCGCCCACCAGTTCGGCCTGCTGGCCGGGTTGGTGGCCAGCGTCGAATATCTGGCCGGCCTCGACGAGCAGGCCGAGGGCACCCGGCGGGAACGCCTCGGGCGATCGTTGGCGTCGGCCCGCGTTCACCTGGACCGCTTGTTCGACTACCTGCTCTCCGCGCTGCGCTCCCTACCGCTGGTGACCCTGATCGGTGAGCCCACGGATCGGATTCCCCTCACCAGCCTCGTCGTCGACGGAGTGCCGGCGGTTCAGGTCGTCGCGCGGCTGGCCGACAACGGCGTGCTGGCGATCGCCGATGCCGGCTCGCGCGTCATGGATCTGCTGGGGGTCACCGATATCGGCGGTGCGGTCACCGTCGGGCTGGCGCACTACACCACCCCGGGAGAAGTCGACCACCTGGTCCGCGCTCTGGCCTCGCTCGGTTGAGTCCGCCACCCGCAGATTCGCTTTCCCCGGTCGGTGACACGCCCAACGCGGCGATGTGGCCCCAGCCCTCCAGACCCGCACCGCCCCACGCCCGGCGCGCGACCCGAAGTCTCTGCTATTGCCCGCGCGAGCGCCCAAATTACCGGTCGGCGGCCTGCCGCTCTCCCCTACTATGAGCCGATGGGCGGGCTGATCTCGGGGCGGACGGAAAGCGCCATGCCGGGCCTGGACATTGCCCAGCAGCGGTCCTGGCAGAACTTCCTGGAGACCGCGGTGCGGCTGTTCGGCACCCTCAACCGGGTGATCGCCGATCAGCACAAGCTGACCCTCGTCGACCTGAGGCTGCTGGAGATTCTCGACAGTTCCGAGGGCGGCGCGGCGCGAATGGGCGATCTCGCCGACCGGCTGTTGGCCCTGCCCAGCCGGGTGACCCGCCAGATCCGGCGACTCGAGACGGCCGGGCTGGTGCGCCGGGAGGCCAGCCCCGACGACGGGCGCGGTGTGCTGGCGGCCATCACCGCCGAGGGCCGCAACCTGGTTGCCGCGGCGATGGTCACCTACGCCGAGGGCGTGCGAGCCCACTACCTCGGCCCGTTGACCAGACCTCAGATGTCGGCGCTGGGCGAGAACTGCCGGCGAATCAGCACGGCGATGACGTCGCAGGCCGGCACGGCCGGGCCCGGGCGGGCCTGAACAGCCGGATGGTCCCGTTAGGCTGATCGCCGGTGGCGTGGCAGAGCGGCCTAATGCACTCGCCTTGAAAGCGAGCGTCCGTTTGCGCGGACCGGGGGTTCAAATCCCTCCGCCACCGCAGCAGATGAGGATCATCCAGACGGAGAGGCCGACGTGACGGCGGACATCATTCTCACAGCGTCGACGATCATCACCATGGATCCCGCGCGCCCCCGGGCGCGGGCGATCGCGTTCGACTCGGCCACCGGGCGGATCACGGCGATCGGCTCGCCGGCCCAGGTCGCAGCCGCGGCGCCCGGCGCACCGGTGACCGACATGGGCGAGACGGTGCTAATGCCGGGATTCGTTGAACCGCACAGTCACCCGCTGTTGTCCGGGATGGCAACCCAGGAACCGGCCTACTGGGTGTCACCCAACGTCGGCGTGCCGACCTGGGATGCCGTCAAACAGATCATGGCCAAGGCCGACCAGGACCACCCGGCGGACCAGATCCTCGTCTTCAACGGAGTGGACCGCCTGCTCCAGCAGGCGCCGCTGCCCACCCGCGCCGTCCTCGACCCGCTCTTCCCGAACCGGCCCGTCGTCGTCATCGACAACTCCGGACACGGGATCTACTTCAACACCGCGGCGGTGCACCAGATGGGCTGGCCCGACGGCAAGGCCCCGGCAGACCCGGTCGGCGGCAGCTTCGGGCGCGAGGCCGACGGCGTGACCAGTAATGGCACCGCCTTCGAGTCGGGCGCCCTGATGATCGTGGTGGGAGCGCTGCTCCCCAAGGCGATCCCGCACCCCCTGCACTCCGGCGCGCTGTTCTACAAGCTGATGGCCCGGTGCGGGGTCACCGCGACCTCGGAGCACACCTACAACTCGCGGCAGTATCCGGCCTACGCGTCGCTGGCGTCGGTTCCCGGTTGCCCGGTGCGGCTGCATCTGTATCACATGTCGATCGAGGCCGACGCGACCGCCGACATCAGCTTCCCCAATCCCGAACTGGTCTCGAAGGTCGGCATCAAACTCTGGGCCGACGGTTCGCCGTGGCTGGGCAACGTCGCACTCTCCTTCGAGTATCTGGACAATCCGACGACCCGCACCGCCCAGATCGAACTCGGGCCCCGGGGCGAGGCGCAGATGAACTACACCCGGGCGCAACTCGACAAGGTGCTCGACACCCTGGTACCGACCGGCTACCAGATCGCCTTCCACTGCAACGGCGACGTCGGCTTCGACGTCGTGCTGGACGCCTACGCACGGGCGCTGGCGAAGTTCAATCTCCTCGGCTCGGATCACCGCTGGCGGGTCGAGCATCTCGGGGCCGCCCGCCGGGACCAGTTCGAACGGGCCGCAGCACTCGGCGTCACCTGCTCGATGAGTCCCTTCCAGTACATCTACTGGGGAGACCTGCTCGACGGCGTGATGTTCGACTCCGTATACGGAGCGCAGTGGCAGCGGATCCGCGACGCGTTCGAGGCGGGAGTCCGGCCGAGCTACCACAACGACGGGTCCGTCTCGCCGCCCGATCAACTGCTCAACGTCCAGCAGACCGTGACGCGCAGAACGATCAGCGGCTCGGTCCACGGCGCCGATCAGGCGGTGACCCTTGACGACGCGCTGAAGGCCATCACCATAAACGGCGCCTACCAGCTCCGCCGCGACCACGAGATCGGGTCCCTCGCCGTCGGCAAGTACGCCGACCTCGTCGAGTTGTCCGGCGACATCTACACGGTGCCGGCCGACCAGATCGTCGACCGGATCAAGGTTCTCGGAACCTGGGTCGGCGGCAGGCGGGTGGACGCCGACGCCTACGTCGAGGCCGTCAAGGCCATCGACCCGACCGAGCATCACGCGCTCAGCACCCAGCTGAGCTCACCCAAATGCTGCTGACCGACCGGTTCAGAGTGTGAACAGCACCAGCGACGTCGCCATCACGACCATCCCCGCCATCAGTCCGTAGATCGCCAGTTGCGGGCGGCCGTACTCCCGGGCGGCCGGCAGCAACTGGTCCAGGGAGATGAACACCATGATCCCCGCCACGGCGGCGAAGACCATCCCGAACGTCGTTCCGTCGATGAAGGGTTGCAGGACCAGGTAGCCGGTCACCGCGCCCAGCGGCTCGGCCAGACCGCTGGCGAACGAGTAGAGGAAGGCCCGCGAACGTTTACCGGTGGCGTGATAGATCGGGACCGAGATGGCGATTCCCTCCGGGATGTTGTGAATCGCGATCGCGACCGCCAGCGCCAGTCCCACCGCCGGTTCCTCGAGCAGCACCAGGAACGTGCCCAGGCCCTCGGGAAAGTTGTGGAGGGCGACGGCCAGCGCGACCAGCACACCCGTCCGCCGCAGGCCGGCCCGGCGGAGGATATCCGCGTGCCCGTCGGCGGAGTCCATCAGTTCGACCGAGATGCCCTGATGAGGATTGGAGAACCGGGCAACCGACCGGTCGATCGCGGCGATCAGGAACATCCCGGCGAAGAACCCGATCGTCGAGAGCGCCAGGGCGCGAAGCTCGGAGTCTCCCGCGGAAAGCAGCGACCCGCGAGCCTTGGGCAGGATCTCGGCGAACGACACGTAGATCATCGCCCCGGCGCTGAAGCCCAGCGCCAGCGAGAGGAACGCCCGATTGGTATGGCGGGTGAAGAACGCTATCGCGCTGCCGATTCCGGTGCACAGCCCGGCCGCCAGAGTGACCAGGAAGGCCAGCGCCAGCGACTCGGCCGAATACACGTTCAGTGCCCGCGGTCCTGCAACAGCGCCCGGGCCGCGCGGCGGCCGCTCACCAGCGCTCCCTGGATGGAGGAGGTGCCG
>CAYXOM010000189.1:0-3838 GCA_964466565.1 uncultured Mycobacterium sp. | reverse complement strand
GCCTTCGGCCTGCTCGTCGAGACCGGCCAGATATTCGACGCTGGCCACCAACCCGGCCAGCAGGCCGAACTGGTGGGCGCCAACCTCCAACCGGGCCGGCCCGGAGGCGTAGGGGTCGGTCGACAGGGCGGCGACGGTGTCGATCATGGCGGGGTTGCGGAACACCAGCGCGCCGACCGGTGGACCGCCCCAGGCCGAGGCGTTGACGGCGACCACGTCGGCCTCGGTCTCCTGGAGGTCGAGCAGCCGGTAGGGCGCGGCCGCGGTGTGGTCGACGACCACCAGACCGCCGACGTTGTGCACCAGTTTGGCCACCGCCCCGATCTCGGTGACCGACCCCAGAGCCGGCGACGCCGACGGCAGCGCGACCAGCCGCGTGTCGGGGCTGAGCAGGTCCTCCCACTGCCAGATGGGCAGATCGCCGGTCTCGATGTCGGCCTCGGCCCACTTGACCCGGGCGCCGTAGCGGTCCGCGGCGCGCAGCCACGGCACGATGTTGGCCTCGGCGTCGAGCCGGCTCACCACAACCTCGTTGCCCAGGCCGGTCCGGCTGTAGGCGGCGTTGGCAAGGGAGCTCAGCAGCACGGCGCGATCGGGTCCCAGCACCACCCCGTCGGGGTCGGCGCCGAACAGGTCGGCCACCGCACGGCGGGCGGCGTCGAGTACCGCGACACTGCGCCGCGCCGCGGGGTGGGGGCTGGCGATGTTGGCCGCGGATCCGCGGAAAGCCGTGGCGACGGTCGCCGAGACCGATTCCGGGCAGACCATCCCCGCCGGGGCGTCGAAGCGCACCCAGCCGTCACCGAGATCGGGGTGCAGCCCGCGCACCCGGGCGACGTCGTAGCCCATGACACCCACTCCTCCGAGCGTTCCGCGAGCGGATCGCCTCACATACTAGGACAGCGGGACCAGGCGGCCGGCTGATCGCACAGGCCACGACGGCAAGCGGCCCCCGGGGGCTAGTGTTCTGGGCATCACGAACAAATACGAGGGAATGCGCAGCCCATGACGACCAATACCGAGGACGACAACATCGAGGTCATCGGACCGCCCGCGGCAGCGCAGGGGCAGGACGGCGACGAGCAGCGGTCGGTGAGCGACCTGGTCGAACAGCCCGCCAAGGTGATGCGCATCGGGACGATGATCAAGCAGCTTCTCGAGGAGGTCCGGGCGGCCCCGCTCGACGAGGCCAGCCGCAGCCGGCTGCGGGAGATCCATTCCACCAGCATCCGTGAGCTCGAAGACGGCCTGGCCCCGGAGCTGCAGGCGGAACTCGAGCGGCTGGCGCTGCCGTTCTCCGAGGACGCGGTGCCCTCCGACGCCGAGTTGCGCGTCGCCCAGGCCCAGCTGGTGGGCTGGTTGGAGGGACTGTTCCACGGTATCCAGACGGCGCTGTTCGCCCAGCAGATGGCCGCTCGCGCCCAACTCGAGCACATGCGCCAGGGTGCGCTGCCGCCCGGGATGGCCCCGCCGGGGGCCACCGGCGGCCACGGGACCGGGCAGTACCTCTAGCCGAACCGCGAGCTCCGGAACTCCGACTGTGGCCACCGATCCCTACATCGAGACTCGCGATGCCTGGGTGGAGTTCCCGATCTTCGACGCCAAGACCAGGTCGCTGAAGAAGACGTTCCTGGGCAAGGCCGGCGGAGCGATCGGCCGCACCGGGGACAACGTCGTGGTGATCGAGGCGTTGCGCGACATCACCATGACCCTGCGCACCGGCGACCGGGTGGGACTGGTCGGTCACAACGGCGCCGGCAAGTCCACCCTGCTTCGGCTGCTGTCGGGTATCTACGAGCCCACCCGCGGACGGACACTGGTGCACGGCCGGGTCGCGCCGGTGTTCGACCTGGGAATAGGGATGGACCCGGAGATCACCGGCTACGAGAACATCATCATCCGCGGGCTGTTTCTGGGACAGACCCGAAAACAGATGCAGGACAAGGTCGACGAGATCGCCGATTTCACCGAACTCGGCGATTACCTGTCGATGCCGCTGCGCACCTATTCCACCGGCATGCGGGTCCGCCTGGCGATGGGCGTGGTCACCAGTATCGATCCGGAGATCCTCCTTCTCGACGAGGGGATCGGAGCCGTCGACGCGGACTTCATGCGCAAGGCCCAGTCGAGGCTGCAGGCGCTGGTCGAGCGGTCCGGCATCCTGGTGTTCGCCAGCCACTCCAACGACTTCCTCGCCCGGCTGTGCCGGACCGCGATGTGGATCGACCACGGCACCGTTCGGATGACCGGCGGGATCGAGGAGGTGGTCCGAGCCTATGAGGGGCAGGACGCCGCCGCGCACGTCCGGTCCGTCCTGGCCGAGACCAGCCAGAGCGGATGGGCGCCCGGGCAGTGAGCGAGACCGGGGCGGTGGGCCAGACGGTGTGCGCGGTCGTGGTGACCCACCGGCGCGCTGAGGACCTCGCGAAGTCGCTGGATGCGCTGAGCGCCCAGAGCCGGACGATCGACCACCTGGTGGTCGTCGACAACGACGACGACGCCGCGGTCCGCGAACTGGTCGCCGGGCAGCCGGTGCCCACCACCTACCTGGGGTCACTGCGCAACCTCGGTGGAGCGGGTGGATTCGCGCTGGGAATGCTGTACGCACTGGCGCTCGGAGCGGACTGGGTGTGGCTGGCCGACGACGACGGCAGGCCGCAGGACAGCGAGGTCCTGGCCACCCTGCTGGCCTGCGCGCGGCGCCACGCGCTGAGCGAGGTGTCCCCGATGGTGTGCGCCCTGGACCGGCCCGGCGAACTCGCCTTCCCGCTGAGGCGCGGTCTGGTGTGGCGGCGGCGGGTCGAGGAACTGCGGGCCAGGGACTGCCCGGACGGCGACCTGCTGCCCGGATACGCCTCCCTGTTCAACGGTGCGCTGTTCCGCGCGAGCACCATCGAGGCGGTCGGCGTTCCGGACATCCGGCTGTTCATGCGCGGCGACGAGTACGACGTGCACCGCCGGCTCGTGCGCAGCGGCCTGCCGTTCGGCACCTGCCTGGACGCGGTCTATCTGCACCCCTACGGCAGCGACGAGTTCAAGCCCATTCTGGGCGGGCGCATGCACACCCAGTACCCCGACGACCCGACCAAGCGGTTCTTCACCTATCGCAACCGCGGCTACGTGCTGTCCCAGCCGGGCCTGCGCCGGCTGCTGCCCCAGGAGTGGCTGCGGTTCGGGTGGTACTTCCTGGTGCCCCGCCGCGACCCGGCGGGCCTTCGGGAGTGGATCCGGCTGCGCCGGATGGGCCGGCGGGAGAGGTTCGGCCGGCCGTGACCGTCACCGACGCGGCCAACCAGTCCAGGACCTTCCGGCGGGCCTGGTCGGACCTGACCGGGGGATTCCGCCGCCACGAGCTGTGGCTGCACCTGGGCTGGCAGGACATCAAGCAGAAGTACCGCCGCTCGGTGCTGGGCCCGTTCTGGATCACCATCGCCACCGGCACCACCGCGGTCGCGATGGGGCTGCTGTACTCGAAGCTCTTCAACCTCCAGATCGCCGAACACCTGCCCTACGTCACCCTGGGCCTGATCGTCTGGAACATGATCAACGCCGCGATCATCGACGGCTCGGAGGTGTTCATCACCAACGAGGGCCTGATCAAACAGCTGCCGACACCGCTCAGCGTGCACGTCTACCGGCTGGTGTGGCGGCAGATGATCCTGTTCGCCCACAACATGGTGATCTTCGTGATCATCGCGATGATCTATCCGAAGCCCTGGTCCTGGGCGGACCTGACGGTGATCCCGGCGCTGGCGCTGATCCTGCTGAACTGCGTGTGGGTGTCGTTCTGCTTCGGGATCCTGGCGACCCGCTACCGCGACATCGGCCCGCTGCTGGC
>CAYXOM010000188.1:0-1790 GCA_964466565.1 uncultured Mycobacterium sp. | reverse complement strand
GGGGCCGGATCCGGCGGCGGCGGTCCCTGCGCCCGGATCTCATCGACGGCGGCCATCGCCGCGCGCAGCTTGGCGATCCAGTCGCCGGTCTGCTCGCCGACCAGCCGCACGCACCACGCCAGCGCATCCGAGCGGGACCGGGCGACGCCGGCGTCGACCAGCGTGTCGAGCACCCGGCGCTCGGGCTGGCGCAACCTGGTCATCACCGGCACGGCGAGGTGGGTGAACATGACCGTCTCCGGCTCGGCCGGGTCGCCGGTCTCCACGCCCCAGGACACCGTCCTGCCGTAGGTCGCCTGGGCCTCCTCGGCAATCCGGATCCGCTCGGCGCGGGTCTCCTCCCGGAAACGGGCCACCCGCCCCGTGGCCCGCGCCGCGCTCTCCGGCTCGTCAAGCGACGGCAGCCGGCCCACCACCGTGATCTCCTCGCGGTCGGCCACGACCCCCGGTTGTCCGTCGAACCAGCCCTCCGGCAGCCTGCCGGCGAACCACTCCGCCGCATCCGAGGCGTCCGGCTGGTCGGCCTGTTGCCACCCGCCGGGGCGGCCGCGGCGCTTCTGCATCATGTATTACACAATTACAGAAATACAGAATCGGTGTAGATTTTTTCGCCCCCGGCGAACACCGGGCCGGAACGGACGGTGAAGCCTCAGGCTTTCGAGCCCCCGGCGCCCACCTTGCCGAGGGCCCACAACAGGATCACCGAACCGAGGATCGCGGTGAAGAGGGTGAAGAACCATCCGCCGGCGGCGGTGTCGACGAAGAAACTCAGCAGGAACCCTCCGAGCAGGGCACCCACCACCCCCACGACGATGTTGGTCAGCAGGCCCGAACCGCGGCCCTTGATGAGTTTGCCCGCGATCCAGCCGGCGATGGCGCCGATCACGATGTAGCCGATCCAGCCCACGTTTGTCGTGGTCGTCGATCGGGCCAGGAAGTCAGTCGCAGCGACGATGTCCACCGGGTCTCCTCCGCGTCGTCCGATGGGCAGGTGCCCGACCGGTAGGAGAGTTATAGCCGCTTTCGGTGACGACAGAACGACCATTTCAGAAACTATCCGACCGCCGTCACGGGGCGGGCATCATCTCCGGCACCGGGGTCAGGACCGGCACGGGGATACCGACCCGGTCACCGGGCGGTGGCGGGGCGGCCGGGGCGTTGGGGTCCGGAGCCGGTGCCTCCGGGGGCGGCGGCGGGGTGTAGGGCGTGATCGACTGCGCCAGGGCGGCCGCCGCGACCGGGTCGACAGGATCCTCGGAGGTGCCCAACCACACCACGAACCACCGCTGGTTGCGCTCCTCTTGCGGGGCATTGGCCGCAGCCGAACCGACCACGCCGGCCCAGATCTGCCCGTTGGGCTTGGCAGTGTCGGTGAACTTGACGTCGTAGGACGCCAACGCGCCGGGCAGGTCACCGGCCTGCAGAGTTCCGCTCTGCTGGTTGATCCGGGTCCCGGGGAAGGGCATGAAGAACTCGCCCATATCCGACGCAAGCCGGGTGGCGGCCTTGGCGTTGTCCGGTTCGGCGCCGGCAAACAGTTTCAGGTCCAGCCGGCCCAGCAGGATGCTGGTGTCGTTGGCGGTCGGTGCGGCCTGCCCGCCCAGCGCCGGTCCGGTCTGCTTGAGCAGCAGGGCCTGGCCGTAGCTCAGGCGGGAGGCGTCGGCCACCTCCCAGCCGGCCGGCACGACATAGCTGAAGCCGCCGGGCGCGTTGTTGACCCGTCCGGGCTCGTCGGCGACCACGGGTCCCGGCGGCGGCGGAGCGTTCGGGTCAGCGGGTGGCGGCGGCGG
>CAYXOM010000187.1:0-4100 GCA_964466565.1 uncultured Mycobacterium sp. | reverse complement strand
GCGCACGGGAGCCGCAGCTCGGCGGCCGGGTCGCGGGCTGGACCGAACGACTCGGGGACACTTCGCCGGCCGGTGCCGAGGTGGCCAACAACCGGGGTTTTCACGCCTTCTTCCGGCAGTACTACAACCTGCGGGAGCTGCTGCGGCGCACCGATCCCGGACTCGATCGGCTGCGACCGGTGCAGGACTACCCGCTCGTCGACGCGCAGGGCCGGCGGGACTCTTTTCGCGGTCTGCCGCAGACTCCGCCGTGGAACGCGCTGGCCTTCGCGCTGCGGAGCCCGACGTTCCGGTTGCGCGACATGGTCCGGATGGACGCCCGGGCCGCCGCGCCGCTGGTCGCGGTGAGTGTGCCGGACATCTACGAGCAACTCGACGACCGCGACGCCGGGACGTTCCTCACCGACATCAACTTCCCATCGGCGGCGCGGCATCTGGCCTTCGAGGTCTTCGCCCGCAGTTTCTTCGCCCGCCCGGAACGGCTGTCGGCGGCTGAGCTGGCGGCGATGTTCCACATCTACTTCCTGGGGTCCAGCGAGGGTCTGGTGTTCGACGTGGCGGAGTCGAACTTCAACACCGCGCTGTGGGATCCGCTGGGGGAGTATCTGACCGGGCTCGGGGTCAAGCTGCACACCGGGGCGAGCGTGGAGTCGGTCGAGACCGGTGGGTCGCGGCGGCTGCGGGTGCAGACCGACACCGCGGTGATCGACGCCGACGGGGTGGTACTGGCCGCCGACATGGGCGCGCTGCAGCGGATCGTCGGGCAGTCGCCGGGCCTCGGTGATGAGGACTGGCGCGGCCGGGTCGCGGAGACGGAGACGGCTCCGCCCTTCATGGTGCAGCGGCTGTGGCTGGACCGCCCGGTGGACGCCGGCCGCCCGCCGTTCCTGGGAACCGGCGGACTGGAGCCGGTGGACAACATCAGCGTGGTCAGCAACTACGAACGCGAGGCCGCGCAGTGGGCGGCCCAGCACGGCGGATCGGTGGTGGAGGTGCACTCGTACTCCGTGATCGACCCGTCGCCCTACGAGGGCCTGCGCGAGAAGATGCTGGCCCGCCTGCACCAGCTCTATCCCGAGACCGCACAGGCGCGGATTCTGGCGGAACGCACTCTGCTCAAACAGGACTGCCCGCTGTTCTCCCCGGGCTCGCACGCCCGGCGCCCCGGTGTCGACACCCCGGTGCCCGGACTGATGCTGGCCGGTGACGGAATCCGCATCGACCTGCCGGTAGCCTTGATGGAACGGGCCGCCACCACCGGCTGGTCGGCGGCCAACCGGCTGCTGGCGGGCTGGGGCGTGGCCGGGCACACCCTGCACACGGTCCCGGTGCGGGGACGCTCGCCGGTGCTCCGGCGGCTCGCAGAGAGAGGCGCTTGATGGACCTGTGGTCGCATCTGGCCGGCCGGATCCCCAAAGACATTCCGCTGGAAGTCGTCCCGAAACTCGACTGGTCCGGTCAGAAGCCCACCTACAAGCAGGCCGAACCGAAGATCATCGACGCCGCGTTGCAGCGCGCCGAGCGGCGCCCGAGCGGCAACTGGTACGTCTTCGGGGCGAGCTCCGACGTCCGCGCCGACCGCCCGACGGGGACCACCGTCGCCGGGGTCGAGATCGTCGCCTGGCGCGGCCGGGGCGGTGCCCTGCACGCCGGACCGGCCTCCTGCCCGCACCTGGGGGCGGACCTGTCCACCGGCAAGGTCGAGTGCGGCGGGCTGATCTGCCCGTGGCACGGGCTGCGACTGGAGGGCGGCCGCGAGTTCGGCTGGAAGCCCTACCCGGCGCACGACGACGGCGTGCTGGTGTGGGTCCGGCTGGACACAGTCGGCGGTGAGGCGCCGCTGGACGCCCCGGTGCTGCCGGCCCGGCCCGAGGGCAGGCGGCTGGCCGCGGTGACCCGGCTCGACGGCGTCTGCGAGCCCCGCGACGTGATCGCCAACCGGCTCGACCCGTGGCACGGAGCCTGGTTCCACCCCTACCCCTTCACCCAGCTCGAGGTGCTCGGCGCCCCGCCGATCGATGCCAGTGACGACGAGGACGCGTTCGCCGTGGCGGTGACCTTCCGGATGGGCCGCCTGGGCGTGCCGGTCATCGCCGAGTTCACCGCGCCCGAACCGCGCACCGTCGTCATGCACATCGTCGACGGCCAAGGGGCGGGCAGCGTCGTCGAGACGCACGCCACCCCGCTGGGTCCGGGGCCGGACGGCCGACCCCGGACCGCGGTGATCGAGGCCGTGATCGCCCAGTCGGATCTGTCGGGATTCGACTACGCGCTGAGGGCCGCGCCGGTGATCACGCCGATGATGCGGTTCGCGGCCAAGCGGCTGTGGCGCGACGACCTGGCCTACGCCGAGCGGCGCTACGCGCTGCGCGCCGGAGGGCATCGCTGAGGTGACCAAGCGTGTCGTGATGTACGGCACCGGTTTCGTCGGCCGGATGGTGATCCCCGAGATCGTGGCGCACCCCGAGTTCGACCTCGTCGGGGTGGGGGTGAGCAACCCGGCCAAGGTCGGACTCGACGCCGCCGAGATCTGCGGCCTGCCCGAGCCGACCGGGGTCGTCGCGACCGACGACATCGACGCGCTGGTGGCGCTGGCGCCCGACGCACTGGTGCACTACGGACCGACCGCGGCCCACGCCGAGGCCAACATCGCATTGATCAGCCGGTTCCTGCGGGCCGGGATCGACGTCTGCTCCACCGCGATGACGCCGTGGGTCTGGCCGAAGATGCACCTCAACCCGCCGAACTGGATCGAGCCGGTCACCGCGGCCTGCGAGGCCGGGGGTGCGTCGTGCTTCACGACCGGGATCGACCCGGGATTCGCCAACGACCTGTTCCCGATGACGCTGATGGGCCTGTGCTCGCAGGTGCGACGGGTGCGCGCCTCGGAGTTGCTGGACTACACCAACTACGAGGGCGACTACGAGCACGAAATGGGGATCGGTCGCGAGCCGGAGTTCACCCCGCTGCTCAAGCACAGCGACGTACTGGTGTTCGCCTGGGGTGCAACGGTTCCGATGATCGCCCACGCCGCCGGAATTGAACTCGACGAGATCACCACCACCTGGGACACCTGGGTCACGCCGACGGCGCGACCCACGGCGAAGGGGTTGATCGAGCCCGGGCGGGTGGCGGCGGTGCGGTTCACCGTCAACGGGGTGTTCAAGGGCCAGACCCGCATCCAGCTCGAGCACGTCAACCGGATCGGGCACGACGCCGCGCCGGACTGGCCGTCCGGCGAGCGCGACGACGTCTACCGGGTCGACATCGAGGGCACCCCGAGCATCTTCCAGGAGACCGCCTTCCGTTTCACCGACGGCTCCGGGCGGGACCCGGCCGCGGCCGGTTGCCTGGCCACCGGGCTGCGCGCCCTCAACGCGGTGCCGGCGGTCAACGACCTGCCGCCGGGCTGGGTGACTCCGCTGGATCTGCCGTTGATCCCCGGCCGCGGCACGATCCGCTGACCGGCCGGTAACCTGCGCCTATGCGCAACCGCCGCGTTGCCGGGCGGGCCGTCGCGATCCTCGTCGCGGTGTTCGCCGCGCTGTCGGTGACCGGCCTGATCACCACGATCGCGGCCTCGGCGTTCCCTGTCGACGCGCCCGACGCCTACGGAGAGGTGCCGATCCCGGGGGCCACAACCGTCTACCTGCCGGCCGGGCAGGTGTCGGCCTCGCTGCGCGTCCGGTCCGGCGGGCAGTCGGTCCCGCCGCTGAGCCTGGACGCCGTCGGGCCCGGAGGGGTGCGCCCGGAGGTGCTCGATGCTCCGGGGGCGCGGGTCGCCGAGGAGGGCAGGGTCTCTCGCCAGGTGTGGGTGCTGCGGGTGCCGGCCGAAGGCGGCTACCGGGTGGAGGTGGACGGCCCGGTCGAGGGGATGGACGAGCCGTGGCTGACGTTCGGCGCCGACACCGGGGTGGACCGGGCGCTGTGGGCTTTCGTCGCGCTGACCGTTCTCAGTGTCTACCTGGCGATCGTGGTGCGGCGCAGGCGCCGGGCCGGGCCTAGCTGTACCGGGCCATGACGTTGGTAGCAGGCGCGTCGGCTTGATGTGAGGAGAACCTCCGGGTGAGGTGTGGCTTGTCTAGGTCCACCACCATCCG
>CAYXOM010000186.1:0-16072 GCA_964466565.1 uncultured Mycobacterium sp. | reverse complement strand
CGGTCTCGTCCCCGGCGCGGGCCTTTTGGGCCGGGCGCAGCGACACGGCGGAGGGTGAGCCCGCCGCGGACTCCGGTGCGGCGCTCTCCCGGGCGGCAGGGTCGGCTGGGACCTGGTCCGCCTCGGCCACCGCCATCCCGGCCGGCCCGGCCAGGGCGAGGCCCAGCGCGATCACGGCCGCACCCGCGCGGGCGGCGATGCTGGTCATGCTCGGCGCTCCGTCCACCAGGGGCGGGACGCCGGCCGGCGACCCCAGCTTTTCACCGTAGGCGGGCGGTCCGGGCAGGTCAACGCGGCGAACCGCCGTGTCCGGCGGGCGCGTGCCCGCGTGGTTCATACTGGTACGGGCAATTCCACGGTCGATCCCAGCAAGGGGTGACGATGACGAGGCTCGACACCGTCGAGAGGGCGATCGCCGACATCGCGGCGGGCAGGGCCGTCGTCGTCATCGACGACGAGGACCGGGAGAACGAGGGCGACCTGATCTTCGCCGCCGAGAAGGCGACGCCGGAGCTGGTGGCGTTCATGGTCCGCTACACCTCGGGTTACCTGTGCGTGCCGCTGGACGGCCCGATCTGCGACCGGCTGGGCCTGCTGCCCATGTACGCGGTGAACCAGGACAAGCACGGCACCGCTTACACGGTCACCGTCGACGCCCGTCACGGCGTCGGGACCGGCATCTCCGCGTCGGACCGGGCGGTGACGATGCGCCTGCTGGCCGACCCCGCCAGCGCACCCGAGGACTTCACCAAGCCCGGGCACGTGGTGCCGCTGCGGGCCAAGGACGGGGGGGTGCTGCGCCGGCCGGGTCACACCGAGGCAGCCGTCGACCTGGCCCGGATGGCCGGGCTGCAGCCGGCCGGGGCGATCTGCGAGATCGTCAGCCAGAAGGACGAGGGCGCGATGGCCCAGACCGACGAGCTGCGCATCTTCGCCGACGAGCACAACCTGGCGATGATCTCGATCGCCGACCTGATCGCCTACCGGCGCAGGCACGAGAAGCTCATCGAACGGGTCGCCGAGGCCCGCATCCCGACCCGCCACGGCGAGTTCCGCGCGGTCGGCTACGCCAGCGTCTACGACGGCGTCGAGCACGTCGCCCTGGTCCGGGGGGATATCCCGGGCCCCAACGGGGACGGGCGCGACGTGCTGGTCAGGGTGCATTCGGAGTGCCTGACCGGCGACATCTTCGGCTCCCGGCGTTGCGACTGCGGCCCGCAGCTGGACGCCGCGATGGCGATGGTGGCCGCCGACGGCCGGGGCGTGGTGCTCTACATGCGCGGCCACGAGGGCCGCGGCATCGGGCTGATGCACAAGCTGCAGGCCTACCAGTTGCAGGACGCGGGCGCCGACACCGTCGACGCCAACCTCGAACTCGGATTTCCCGCCGACGCCCGCGACTACGGGATCGGTGCCCAGATCCTCGTCGACCTCGGCGTGCGCTCGATGCGGCTGCTGACCAACAACCCGGCCAAGCGGGTGGGTCTGGACGGCTACGGACTGGAGATCGTCGAGCGGGTGCCGCTCCCGGTGCGGGCCAACGCCGAGAACATCCGCTATCTGCGGACCAAGCGCGACCGGATGGGACACGACCTCGCCGGTCTCGAGGACTACGACGAGACCGTGGGACTTCCCGGTGACGTGGGATGAGCGGCGGCGCCGGTGTTCCCGCCGTGCCGGAGATGGACGCCTCCGGACTGAGTCTGGCGATCGTGGCCAGCACCTGGCACGCCACCATCTGTGACGGCCTGCTCGCGGGTGCGCGCCGGGTCGCCGGCGACTGCGGGATCCCGGACCCGACCATCGTGCGGGTACACGGGGCGATCGAGATTCCGGTGGTGGCGCAGGAACTCGCGCGCTCCCACGATGCGGTGGTCGCGCTGGGAGTGGTCATCCGCGGTGCCACCCCGCATTTCGACTACGTCTGCGACGCGGTGACCCAGGGTCTGACCCGGGTCTCGCTGGACGCCTCGACCCCGGTGGCCAACGGCGTTCTGACCACCGACGACGAACAGCAGGCGATCGACCGTGCCGGCCTGCCCGGTTCGGCGGAGGACAAGGGGGCGCAGGCCACCGCGGCGGCCCTGTCGACGGCTCTGACCCTGAGCCGGCTGCGCGGGGTATGACCGGGGCTGCCGACGGCGACTGGGACGCGGTGTTCGCGCCGCGCCGCACCCCGATCTACGCCTGGATCGCCGCCGCGCTGATCACGTCGGTGGGCATGGCGATCGCCGCGTCGTTGCGGCTCGAATCGACCGGTCCGATCCTGCGATTCGCCGACCAGATTGCGATGGCGAGTCTGGCGGTGCTGCTGGCCTGCGGGGTGCTGCTGCTCACCCGGCCCCGGCTCAAGGTCGGCCCGGCCGGGCTGGCGGTGCGCAACGTACTGGGCTACCGGCTCATCGGCTGGGACGAGGTCGTCGACGTGTCATTCCCGCCCGGGAAACGCTGGGCGCGGGTGGACCTGCCCTACAACGAGTACCAGCCGGTGCTGGCCATCGCCTCCAACGACGGGGAGCGCGCGGTGGCGGCGATGGGAGCGGTGCGCGACCTCATGGCCAGGTACAAGGCGGGCGACGGCGGATAGCGCCGGAAAGCCGGGATTAACCTACAGAGGTGCCCGATCCCTCGACCTACCGGCCGGCGCCCGGCAGCATCCCGGTCGAGCCCGGCGTCTACCGGTTCTCGGACGCTCACGGCCGGGTGATCTACGTCGGCAAGGCCAAGAGCTTGCGTAGCCGGTTGACGTCTTATTTCGCCGACGTGGCGAGCCTGCACCCACGTACCCGCCAGATGGTCACCACGGCGGCCAAGGTCGAGTGGACGGTGGTCGGCACCGAGGTGGAGGCGCTGCAGCTCGAGTACAACTGGATCAAGGAGTTCGACCCGAGGTTCAACGTCCGCTACCGAGACGACAAGTCCTATCCGGTTCTGGCGGTGACCCTCAACGAGGAGTTTCCCCGGCTGATGGTCTACCGGGGGCCCCGGCGCAAGGGGGTCCGGTACTTCGGCCCGTACTCCCACGCCTGGGCGATCCGGGAAACACTCGACCTGCTGACGCGGGTGTTCCCGGCGCGAACCTGCTCGGCGGGAGTGTTCAAGCGGCACAGTCAGATCGGGCGGCCATGCCTGCTGGGCTATATCGACAAGTGCTCGGCGCCCTGCGTCGGGCGGGTGAGCGCCGAGGAGCACCGGCGGATCGTGACGGACTTCTGCGAGTTCCTCTCCGGGCGCACCGACCGGTTCGCCCGGGAGCTGGAGCGTCAGATGAACGCCGCTGCGGCCGAACTGGATTTCGAGCGCGCCGCCCGGCTGCGCGACGACCTCGGCGCCCTGCGGCGGGCGTTGGAGAGGCAGGCGGTGGTGCTCGGGGACGGGACCGACGCCGACGTGGTGGCGTTCGCCGACGACGACCTGGAGGCGGCCGTGCAGGTGTTCCACGTCCGCGGCGGGCGCGTGCGCGGCCAACGGGGCTGGATCGTGGAGAAGCCCGGCGATCCCGCCGACGGCGCGGAGTCGGAACTGGTCGAGCAGTTCCTGACGCAGTTCTACGGGGATCAGGCGTCCGCCGAGGAACAGGCGTCCGCCGTGGGACAGAGCGCGCCCGCCGACTCCTCGGCCAACCCGGTGCCCCGGGAGGTGCTGGTTCCGTGCCTGCCCCCTAACGCCGGGGAACTGGCCGACTGGCTGTCGGGACTGCGCGGGTCCCGCGTCGCGCTGCGGATTCCCCTCCGCGGTGACAAACGCAACCTCGCCGAGACCGTCGCACGCAACGCTCAGGAGGCGCTGGCGCAGCACAAACTCCGGCGGGCCGGGGACTTCACCGCCAGATCCGCGGCGCTGCAGAACATCCAGGATGCGCTCGGGTTGGCCGACGCACCGCTGCGTATCGAGTGCGTCGACATCAGCCACGTCCAGGGCACCGACGTGGTCGGCTCCCTGGTGGTGTTCGAGGACGGCCTGCCCCGGAAGTCCGACTACCGCCACTTCGCGATCCGCGAGGCCGCCGGTGGCGGGCGTTCCGACGACGTCGCGTCGATCGCGGAGGTGACCCGGCGGCGGTTCGCACGCCACCTGCAGCAGGTTCCGGCCGGTGACGCCGATGCCGCGCCGCGCAGGTTCGCCTACCCGCCTAATCTCTACGTGGTCGACGGGGGAGTGCCGCAGGTCAACTCGGCGCGCGCGGTTCTCGACGATCTCGGCGTCACCGACGTCGCGGTGATCGGGCTGGCCAAACGACTCGAGGAGGTGTGGGTTCCGGCCGAAGCGGATCCGGTGATCCTGCCGCGCAACAGCGAGGGTCTCTTCCTGCTGCAACGGGTTCGCGACGAGGCGCACCGCTTCGCCGTGTCCTATCACCGCACCAAGCGGTCGCGGCGGATGACGGCCTCGGCGCTCGACGAGGTGCGCGGGCTGGGGGAGTCCCGGCGCAGGGCACTGGTCAGCCACTTCGGCTCGCTGGCCCGGTTGCGGGAGGCCAGCGTCGAGGAGATCACCGCCGTACCCGGAATCGGCGCCTCGACAGCCGCCGCCGTCCTGGCCGCCCTTTCCGCCCCGCCCGGACCCAGATCCTCAGCGCCGGATTCCGCCGGCGACGAGGCGGTGCCGACGCCGTGACCGATCTCGGGGCCGATCACGGCGACGACACCGAGGCGCGGGACCAGCCCGCTCCCGACATCGACGTCGTCCTGGTGACCGGACTGTCCGGCGCCGGCCGTGGCACCGCGGCCAAGGTGCTTGAGGACCTCGGGTGGTACGTCGCCGACAACCTGCCGCCCGAGCTGATCGCCCGGATGGTGGACCTGGGGCTGGCGGCGGGGTCACGCATCACCCGGCTGGCCGTGGTGATGGACGTGCGCTCCCGCGGCTTCACCGGGGATCTCGACATGGTTCGACACGACCTTGCGTCCCGGCGTATCACGCCCCGGGTGCTCTTCCTGGACGCGTCCGACGACATCCTGGTGCGACGCTATGAGAACAACCGCCGCAGTCACCCTCTCCAGCAGGGGAACCAGACCCTGGCCGAGGGGATCGCCGCCGAGCGGGCGATGCTCGCCTCGGTGCGGGCCGGCGCCGACCTGGTCATCGACACCTCCGCGCTGTCGGTTCCGGCGTTGCGGGGCAACATCGAGAGGGCGTTCGGAGGGGAGACGGTCCGCCACACCAGCGTGGCCGTCGAGTCCTTCGGATTCAAATACGGCCTGCCGATGGACGCCGACATGGTGATGGACGTGCGGTTCCTGCCCAACCCGCACTGGGTGGACGAACTGCGACCGCAGACCGGACAGTCCCCGGCCGTCCGGGACTACGTCCTCGGGCAACCCGGTGCCGACGAGTTCCTGACCACCTACCATCAGCTGTTGCGACTCGTCGTCGCCGGCTACGTCCGGGAGGGTAAGCGCTATATGACCGTGGCGATCGGCTGCACCGGTGGCAAGCACCGCAGTGTCGCCATAGCCGAGGCGCTCGCCGCCCTGCTGGCCGACGACGACCGGTTGTCGGTCCGGGTGCTGCACCGCGATCTGGGGCGGGAGTGAGCGGCCCGGCCTGGGGCGCCGATCCGCGCATCGTCGCGATGGGCGGCGGGCACGGCCTGTACGCAACCCTGTCGGCGGCCCGCCGGCTCACCCCGCACGTCACCGCGGTGGTGACCGTGGCCGACGACGGTGGGTCCTCGGGCCGGCTGCGGTCCGAGCTCGACGTGGTGCCGCCGGGCGACCTGCGCATGGCGCTGGCCGCACTGGCCTCCGACGGACCGCACGGTCGGCTGTGGGCGACGATCATCCAGCACCGGTTCGGCGGCAACGGCGCGCTCGCCGGGCACCCGATCGGCAACCTTTTGCTGGCCGGGCTCAACGAGGTCCTGGCCGACCCGGTGGCCGCGCTCGACGAACTCGGAAGGATCTTGGGCGTGCGGGGCCGGGTGCTGCCGATGTGCCCGGTTGCGTTGCAGATCGAGGCGGACGTGGCGGGCCTGGAGAGCGACCCGAGGTTGACCCGGGTGATTCGGGGCCAGGTCGCGGTGGCGACAACTCCTGGAAAAGTCCGCCGGGTGCGGCTGCTGCCCGGTGAGCCGCCCGCCACCCGTCAGGCGGTGGACGCGATCATGGCCGCCGACCTCGTCGTGCTCGGCCCCGGCTCGTGGTTCACCAGCGTGATCCCGCACATGCTGGTACCCGATCTGCTGGCGGCGCTTCGATCGACCCCCGCACGCCGCGCCGTGGTGCTCAACCTCGCGGCCGAACCCGGTGAGACAGCGGGCTTCTCGGCTGAGCGGCATTTGCACGTGCTCGCCCAGCACGCGCCCGGACTGACCGTCCACGGCATCATCGTCGACACCGGCCGGGTGCCGTCCGAACGCGAGCGGGAGCAACTGCGCCGGACCGCGGGGGCGCTTCGGGCGTCGGTGGTGTTCGCCGAGGTGTCCCGGCCTGGTAGACCTCTACATGATCCGGCAAAGCTCGCCCGGGCGCTCGACGCCGTGGGCGAGCATGATCGGGACGGCCCGACGGTCACGGTTCCGACCGCGACCGGGGCGTCGCCGACCCGCGGGGCGACGCGGCCCGACGGACCGAGAGGTGACGACGCGTGGCGATGACCGCCGAAGTGAAGGACGAGTTGAGCCGGCTTGTGGTCACCTCGGTCAGCGCCCGCCGCGCCGAGGTGGCGTCGTTGCTGAGGTTCGCCGGCGGCTTGCACATCGTTTCGGGCCGGGTGGTGGTCGAGACCGAGGTGGACCTCGGCAGTACCGCGCGCCGGTTGCGCAAGGACATCTACGAGCTCTACGGCTACAGCGCGGCGGTGCACGTCCTGTCGGCGGGTGGCATTCGCAGGAGCACCCGCTATGTCGTACGGGTGGCCAAGGACGGCGAGGCGCTGGCACGCCAGACCGGGCTGCTCGATCTGCGTGGGCGGCCGGTTCGTGGCCTGCCGGCGCAGGTGGTCGGCGGCAGCGTCGCCGACGCCGAGGCCGCGTGGCGGGGCGCCTTCCTGGCACACGGGTCGCTGACCGAGCCGGGCCGTTCCTCGGCCCTGGAGGTCAGCTGCCCGGGACCGGAGGCCGCGCTGGCCCTGGTGGGTGCGGCCCGCCGGCTCGGGGTCGGCGCCAAGGCCCGCGAGGTCCGCGGCGTCGACCGGGTCGTGGTGCGCGACGGTGAGGCGATCGGTTCCCTACTCACCCGGATGGGCGCCCAGGACACCCGACTGGTGTGGGAGGAACGCCGGATGCGCCGGGAGGTGCGGGCGACCGCGAACCGGCTGGCCAACTTCGACGACGCCAACCTGCGCCGGTCCGCCCGCGCAGCGGTCGCCGCGGCGGCCCGGGTCGAGCGTGCGCTGGAGATCCTCGGTGCCGGGGTGCCTGACCACCTGGCCGCGGCCGGGCGGTTGCGGGTCGAGCACCGTCAGGCGTCCCTGGAGGAACTCGGCCGGCTCGCCGAGCCGCCGATGACCAAGGACGCGGTGGCCGGCCGGATCAGGCGGCTGCTGTCGATGGCCGACCGCAAAGCCGAGCAGGACGGTGTCGCCGACACCGAGTCGGCGGTGACCCCGGATCTGCTCGAGGAGCCCTGAGCGGTCAGCCCCCCGCGGCCTGAGCGGGTTCGTCACCGGCCATCGCCCATCGGATGGTCCCGACCAGCACTCGCCCGGCCAGCCGGATTCCAGTGGCCTCCACCGGTGGCAGGTAGGGCAGCCGCAGCGGCAGTCGCGCCCAGGCGGGAAGCATAGCGACCGCCGCGGCCGAGAGCACCCCGTAGGGCCCGCGGGCGAGCAGCGGCAGCGGGGGACTGAGGAGCAGGAACCGGGCGGCCTCACGGGCGGCGTCGGTGCCGCTAAGCTCCGGTCGGTATTCGGCCAGCCTGTCCCGCAACTGGGCCTCGCTGCGTGGCGGGTCGGGCACGCCCAGTGCCCGGGCCACCCGTGCGGTGTCGGCGACATAGCCATCCCGGCCCGCGGCATCCAGCGGGGTGTCCCCGTAGAGCTGGTAAGCCCGCAGGAAACTGTCGATCTCGGCGATGTGCACCCACTCCAGCAGGTGCGGATCGTCGGCCCGGTAGGCCCGGCCGTCCGGGGCGGTGCCGTGCACCCGGCGGTGGATGCCGCGGACCCGGTCGACCGCGCGCTGGGCGTCGGTGGCGGGACCGAAGGTGGTCACGGCGAGGAACGTACTGGTCCGCTGCAGCCGGCCCCACGGATCGCCGCGATAGTCCGAGTGCTCGGCCACCCCGGCCATGGCCAGCGGGTGCAACGACTGCAGTAGCAGCGCCCGCAGGCCGCCGACGAACATCGCCGCGTCGGCGTGCACCCGGCGCACCGGGCGGTCAGCGGCGAACCACCGCGGGCCCGGGGTGTTGTGGATCAGGTCCCGGTTGCGGGGCCCCTCCGGGCCGGCGACCTTGGCGAAGAGCTCGCGGCCCAGCCGCTCGCGAACCCACCCGAGATCCGGCGGGGTCAGCGGCAGCGGGGGCATGACCCGAAGGTACCCCCATCCCGGGGCGCAGGTTCCCGCCCGCCCCCCGTCCGCCGCCACTAGTGTGAGACCGGTCAAGGCAGCGAATCGACAGGAGAGCACACCGTGACGATCCGGGTTGGGGTGAACGGTTTCGGCCGCATCGGGCGCAATCTGTACCGCGCTCTGGCGGCACAGCAGGCGGAGGGCAAGGCCACCGATATCGAGATCGTCGCGGTCAACGACCTCACCGACAACGCGACCCTGGCGCATCTGCTCAAGTTCGACTCGATTCTGGGCAGACTCGGTCCGGAGGTCGCGGTCGAGGGCGACACCATCGTGATCGGCGGCACCAAGGTCAAGGCGCTGGCCGTCAAGGAAGGCCCGGCCGCCCTGCCGTGGGGCGATCTCGGGGTCGACGTGGTGGTGGAGTCCACCGGCATCTTCACCGATGCCCGCGCCCGCGGACACCTGGAATCGGGCGCCAGGAAGGTGATCATCTCCGCGCCGGCCAAGGACGAGGACATCACCATCGTCCTGGGCGTCAACGACGACAGGTACGACGGCAGCCAGAACGTCATCTCCAACGCCTCGTGCACCACCAACTGTCTCGGGCCGATGGCCAAGGTCGTCAACGACGAGTTCGGCATCGTGCGCGGGCTGATGACCACGATCCACGCCTACACCCAGGACCAGAACCTCCAGGACGGGCCGCACAAGGACCTGCGCCGGGCCCGTGCCGCCGCGCTCAACATCGTGCCGACCTCCACCGGCGCGGCCAAGGCCATCGGCCTGGTGCTGCCGGAACTGAAGGGAAAGCTCGACGGGTACGCGCTGCGGGTCCCGATCCCGACCGGATCGGTGACCGACCTCACCGTGGAACTGGAGACGCCCGCCGGCGCCGAGGAGATCAACGCCGCGCTCAAGGCCGCCGCCGAGGGACCGATGAAGGGCATCCTGAGGTACTACGACGCCCCGATCGTGTCCAGCGACATAGTGACCGACCCGCACAGCTCGATCTTCGACTCCGGCCTGACCAAGGTGATCGACAATCAGGCCAAGGTGGTGTCCTGGTACGACAACGAGTGGGGCTACTCGAACCGGCTGGTCGATCTGATCGGCCTGGTGGGCAAGTCGCTCTAGGACATGGCCGTCAGGAATCTCGCCGATCTGCTCGCCGAGGGTGTTCAGGGGCGCGGCGTGCTGGTTCGATGCGACCTCAACGTCCCCCTCGACGAGAACGGCACCGTCATCGACACCGGCCGTATCGACGCGTCGGTGCCCACCCTCGAAGCGCTCTCCGATGCCGGGGCCAAAGTGATCGTCATCGCGCATCTGGGCCGGCCCGAGGGCGCGCCGGATCCGAAGTACTCGCTGGCACCGGTGGCCAGAGTGCTCGGCGAGAAACTGGGCCGGCACGTTCAGTTGGCCGGTGACGTGGTCGGCACGGATGCGCTGGCCCGGGCCGAGGGGCTGACCGACGGTGACGTGCTGCTGCTGGAGAACATCAGGTTCGACCCGCGGGAGACCAGCAAGGACGACGCGGAACGGCGGGCTCTGGCGGCGGGCCTGGCCGACCTCGTCGGGGACGGTGGGGCGTTCGTCTCCGACGGTTTCGGCGTGGTGCACCGCAAGCAGGCCTCCGTCTACGACGTGGCAACGCTGCTGCCCCGGTACGCCGGTTCGCTGGTGGATGCCGAGGTCAAGGTCCTCGCGCAGTTGGCCAAGGCCGGCGAACGGCCCTACGCGGTGGTGCTCGGCGGATCGAAGGTCTCCGACAAACTGGCTGTGATCGAGAACCTCGCCGGCAAGGCTGACAGCTTGATCATCGGTGGCGGCATGTGCTTCACCTTCCTTGCCGCCCAGGGTCTTTCGGTCGGAGAGTCCCTGCTGCAGGAGGAGATGATCGATACCTGCCGGCGGCTCCTGGAGGAGTACGGGGACGTCATCCACCTGCCGGTCGACGTCGTCGTGGCGTCTGAGTTCAACGCTGAGGCAACGCCGGAAATCGTTGACGTGCGGGACATTCCGGCCGACAAGATGGGCCTGGATATCGGTCCCGAGTCGGTGGCCCGGTTCACCGCGCTGCTGTCCAATGCCCGAACCATCTTCTGGAACGGGCCGATGGGCGTCTTCGAGTTCCCGGCTTTCGCCGCAGGCACCAAGGGGTTGGCCGAGGCCATCGCCGCCGCCACCGCCAAGGGTGCCTTCAGTGTGGTCGGCGGTGGCGACTCGGCGGCGGCGGTGCGCCGGCTCGGACTCGCCGAGAACGGCTTCTCGCACATCTCGACCGGAGGCGGAGCGGCTTTGGAGTACCTGGAGGGCAAGACGCTGCCCGGTATCGCGATTCTCCTCACGGAAGGCTGACGGATGTCCCGTAAACCGCTCATCGCCGGCAACTGGAAGATGAACCTCAACCACTTCGAGGCCATCGCCCTGGTGCAGAAGATCGCCTTCGCGCTACCGGAGAAGTATTTCGACCGCGTCGACGTCACGGTCATGCCGCCGTTCACCGACCTGCGCAGTGTGCAGACCCTGGTGGACGGCGACCGGCTGCGACTCACCTACGGTGCCCAGGATCTCTCGCCGCACGACTCGGGCGCCTACACCGGCGACGTCAGCGGCGCCTTCCTGGCCAAGCTCGGGTGCAGTTTCGCGTTGGTCGGCCACTCCGAACGGCGGACCCACCATGGCGAGGACGACGCACTGGTGGCGGCCAAGGCCGCTGCCGCGTTCCGCCACGCGATGGTCCCGATCGTCTGTATCGGCGAGCACCTCGAGGTCCGGGAGGCGGGCGGCCACGTCGAACACAACATCGCCCAGCTGCGCGGGTCGCTGGCAGGACTCTCCGGCGAGCAACTGGCCGCCGTGGTGATCGCCTATGAACCGGTCTGGGCCATCGGGACCGGCCGGGTGGCCGGCGCCGCCGACGCCCAGGAGGTGTGCGGGGCCATCAGGGCCGAACTCGCCTCCCTGGCCTCGGCGGAGGCGGCCGCGGGGGCCCGGATTCTCTACGGCGGCTCGGTCACGGCCAACAACGTCGGCGAGATCGCCGCCCAGACCGACGTCGACGGAGCGCTGGTCGGCGGGGCGTCGCTGGACGGCGAGCAGTTCGCCACGCTGGCCGCCATCGCGGCCGGGGGTCCGCTGCCCTGACCGCCTCGGGTAGGATTCGCGGTCATGATCCTGGCCCTGCAGATCTTGCTCGTCGTGACCAGCATCCTGGTGGTGCTGCTGGTCCTGCTGCACCGTGCCAAGGGCGGCGGCCTGTCCACGCTGTTCGGCGGGGGCGTGCAGTCCAGCCTGTCCGGATCCACCGTGGTGGAGAAGAACCTCGACCGGGTAACCCTGTTCGTCACCGGGATCTGGCTGGTGGCCATCATCGGGATCGGGCTGCAGATCAAGTTCTCCTAGCTGTCGTGACCTGACACCCCAGCCGTCGCGCGGCCCCGCCCGGGCCGATTAGGTTGGGTATGTGGCGTACGCGGCGGAGTCCCTGGAACCGATCGGGGCCGTGCAGCGCACTCCCGTCGGCCTGGCGGCCACCGAGCCGATGCGCGAGGACATCCGGCTGCTCGGGGCGATTCTGGGCGACACGGTGCGCGAGCAGAGCGGTCCGGAGGTGTTCGACCTCGTCGAGAAGGCCCGCGTCGAGTCGTTCCGGGTCCGCCGCTCGGAGATCGACCGCGCCGAATTGGCCCGGATGTTCGAGGGCATCGACATCCATCGGGCCATTCCGGTGATCCGGGCCTTCAGTCACTTCGCACTGCTGGCCAATGTCGCCGAGGACATCCACCGCGAGCGTCGCCGGGCCATCCATCTCGCCGCCGGCGAGGCGCCCCGGGACAGCACGCTGGCCGCCACCTACCGGAAGCTCGACGCGGCGCACCTCGACGCGGCGACGGTGGCGGCGGCATTGCAGGGGGCCCTGGTGTCCCCGGTGATCACCGCGCACCCGACCGAGACGCGGCGCCGGACCGTCTTTGACACCCAGAACCACATCACCCGGCTGATGCGGCTGCGGCTGCACGGACAGGAGGCGACCGAGGACGGCCGCTCGGTCGAGACCGAGTTGCGCCGCCAGATCCTGACGCTGTGGCAGACCGCGCTGATCCGGTTGTCCAGATTGAAGATCGCCGACGAGATCGAGTCCGGGTTGCGTTACTACCAGGCCGCTTTCTTCGAAGTGATCCCCAGGGTCAACGCCGAGGTTCGCAACGCTCTGGCGCAGAGATGGCCCGGCGCAGGGTTGCTCGCCGAGCCGATCGTCCGGCCGGGTTCGTGGATCGGCGGGGACCGCGACGGCAACCCCAACGTCACCGGCGAGGTGGTGCGCCGGGCGACCTCGAGCGCCGCGTTCACCGCCTTCGAGCATTACCTCGTCGAGTTGGTGATGCTGGAACGCGAGCTGTCCATGTCGGCCCGTCTGGTGCAGACCAGCGACGCGCTGCTGGAACTGGCGGCGCCCTGCACCGAACCCGACCGGGCCGACGAGCCGTACCGCCGGGCGCTTCGGGTGCTGCGCGCCCGGCTCACCGCGACCGCGGCGGAGATCCTGGACCGGACTCCCGAACATGTCCTGGAGGTGCCGTACGCTCCGCCTGCCTACCCCGGTCCCGGCGAGTTGCTGGCCGATCTCGACGTCGTCGACGCTTCGTTGCGGGCGCATGGGGGCGCCCCGCTGGCGGCCGACCGCCTCGCCAGGTTGCGCGATTCGGTGGCCGTCTTCGGGTTCCATCTGTGCGGTCTGGACATGCGGCAGAACTCGGAGGTGCACGAGGGGGTGATCGCCGAGATGCTGCGCTGGGCGGGGGTGCATCCCGACTACGCCGCGCTGCCCGAACCGCAGCGGGTCGCCCTGCTCGCCGGGGAACTGTCCACCCGCCGGCCGCTGGTCCGCGAGGACACCGAGCTCTCCGAGCTCGCCGCCGGCGAACTCGGGGTTATGCGCGCGGCGGCGGAGGCGGTCCGCAGGCTCGGGCCGGCGGCCGTGCCGACCTACATCGTCTCGATGTGCGAGTCGGTGTCGGACCTGCTCGAGGCCGCCCTGCTGCTCAAGGAGGTGGGGCTGCTCGACCTCGCCGGCGACGGCCCCTGCGCCCCGGTGGGGATCGTGCCGCTGTTCGAGACGATCGACGATCTTCAGCGCGGATCGTCGATCATGGAGGAGGCCCTCGGCATTCCGGTGTACCGGGCGCTGGTGGCCGCCCGCGGCGACACCCAGGAGGTGATGCTGGGCTACTCGGACTCCAACAAGGACGGCGGGTACCTGGCGGCGAACTGGGCGCTCTACCGCGCCGAACTGGATCTGGTGGAGTCGGCTCGCCGCAGCGGAATCCGGCTGCGGCTCTTCCACGGCCGGGGCGGGACCGTCGGCCGCGGCGGCGGCCCCAGCTACGACGCGATCCTGGCTCAGCCGCCGGGCGCGGTGAACGGGTCACTGCGGCTGACCGAGCAGGGCGAGGTGATCGCGGCCAAGTACGCCGAGCCGCGCATCGCCCACCGCAACCTCGAGACGCTGGTGGCCGCGACGCTGGAGTCCACCCTGCTCGACGTCGAGGGCCTCGGCGAGCACGCGGAGCGGGCCTATCAGGTCCTCGACGAGCTCGCCGAGCTCGCTCGTCGGGCCTACGCCGACCTGGTGCACCAGACCCCGGGGTTCGTGGAGTACTTCACCTCCTCCACCCCGGTGAGCGAGATCGGAGCGCTCAACATCGGCAGCCGGCCCACCAGCCGCAAACCCACCTCCTCCATCTCCGACCTGCGCGCCATCCCCTGGGTGCTGGCCTGGAGCCAGTCGAGGGTGATGCTGCCGGGCTGGTACGGCACCGGAACGGCGTTCGAGGAGTGGGTCGCCGGCGACCCCGCCCGGGTCGAGGTGCTGCGCGGGCTGAACCAGACCTGGCCGTTCTTCGCCACGGTGTTGTCCAACATGGCACAGGTTCTGGCCAAGTCCGACATGGGTCTGGCGGCGCGGTACGCCGACCTGGTGGGCGACGGCGAATTGCGGGAGCGGGTCTTCGGCAAGATCGCCGCCGAGCACGAGCGCACGATCCGGATGCACAAGCTCATCACCGGTCGAGACGATCTGCTGGCCGACAACCCGGCGCTGGCACGTTCGGTCTTCAACCGGTTTCCCTACCTCGAACCGCTCAACCACCTGCAGGTCGAACTACTGCGGAGGTACCGGCGCGGCGACGCCGACGAACTGGTGCAGCGGGGGATTCTGCTGACCATGAGCGGTCTGGCGTCAGCGCTGCGCAACAGCGGGTAGCTCAGCGGCGCAGCAGCGAGTTGACCACACCGCGCACCGCCGTCTCGGTGGCCACGATCGGGGACATCACCGTCTCGGTGACGTCGACCATCCGCTCCACCCGGTCCACGATGCCCTCCATGCGGTGCAGGGTCTCGTTGAGCGAGTTGAGGGTCGATTCGAAGTACTGCAGCGACTGCTCCAGGCCGCCGACCGCCTTGTTGAGGCCCACCAGGCTGGCCTCCAGGTCGTCGAGGACGGTGTCGAGCTGGTCGACGGTGACATCGGCGTTCAGCGCCGCCTGGGCCAGGGTCCGGATCCGATCGGCGGGCGAACGCGGCGGCGGCGACTTGTCGGCCATGGCCGTCAGTGTGACAGTTTGGCCGCGGCTTCGTGGTCAAGAAACCAGATCGTCTCCTCGATGCCCTGCGCGCCGGCGGCCGGTACCTCGTCGGGGTCGGCTCCGCTCAGCGCCGCGGCCACCGCGTCGGCCTTGGCGGCGCCGGACACCACCAGCCAGACCCGCCGGGAGCGGCGCACCGCCGGCAGGGTCAGGGTGATCCGACGCGGCGGCGGCTTGGGGGAATCGGGCACGCCGACCGCCATGCGGAGGCGCTCACGCACGGCCGCGGTATGCGGGAACAGCGAGTTGACGTGGCCCTCGCCGCCCATTCCCAGCAGATGGACGTCGAAGACCGGTGCTCCCGGCCCGTCATCGTCGAGCCCGGCCAGCACATCCCGGTACGCCAGGGCGGCGGCGTCCAGGTCGTCCCCGAGCGGCCCGTCGCTGGCCGGCATCGGGTGGACGTTGCCGGCCGGGACGTCGACGTGGTCGAGCAGCGCCTCGCGGCCCTGCTTCTCGTTGCGCTCGTCGTCGTCGCGGGGGACGAAGCGGTCGTCACCCCAGAACAGATGCACCCGGGACCAGTCAAGCGGATGCGTGCGGACGTGGCGGAGCAGACCGATGCCGGAACCGCCGCCGGTGAGGACGACCAGCGCCGAGCCGCGGGCGGCGATCGCGGCAGTGATCGCACCGGCCAGTCGGTCGCCCGCCGCCCGAGTCAGGGCGCCTGTGTCGGGGAAGGTCTCGACGTGCACGCTCACGGGCCGGTGTACTGAACCTTCTCGATCCCCGCCAGAGCCTCGTGGAAGATCTCGTCGGCGTCGAGCCGGCGCAGGTCCTCGGCCAGGCATTCGCGGGTCTCGCGCCGGGGCAGCGGCAGCATCGCGTCCGGGCGGCCGGTGCGGCTCAGGGTCGCGGTGGACCCCTGCTGGGGTCGGCTCAGGGCGATGGTCTGGCTGGGACGGCGAAGCTCCACTTTCAGATCCCCGGTCTCGCGGCGTACCGGCCCGTCGATGCGGCTGGCCAG
>CAYXOM010000185.1:0-6232 GCA_964466565.1 uncultured Mycobacterium sp. | reverse complement strand
CGAAGGTTTTCGGCGCGCGAGGGGCGGGCAGCTTGTACGGCTCGGGCGGGGTGTAGGGCAGCGTCGCCGCCCCGGCGACCACCGAAGCCGCGACCGCGCTGCCGGTGCGCTGCAGCACCAGCCAGGGCAGCACCACCAGCGAGATCCCGTTGCCCGCCGCGGCCAGGAAGGCCGACGCCATGATCAGCAACACCGGTCCGCGGGAGGTGGCCATGGGCGGGAAGCATAGATTCGCCCGATGGGCCTTCCGCATCCGCGCGCCGGCGGCGAGTTCGACTCGCCGGTGCCGCCCGGATCGGGCTGGCCGGGGGACCGCGCGGGCCCGTCCACACCCGTGGCCCGCGACCCCGGACAGGTCGGCGAACTCGCGGCCGCCGCGGGCTCGCTGGCCGAACTCGACGCGGCGGTCAGCGTCTGCCGCGCCTGCCCGAGGCTGGTCGTCTGGCGCGAGGAAGTGGCGGCGGTGAAACGGCGCGCGTTCGCCGCCGAGCCGTACTGGGGTCGCCCGGTCAGCGGTTGGGGGTCCCCGACGCCGGCGATCCTGGTGCTGGGCCTGGCGCCGGCGGCACACGGCGGGAACCGCACCGGCCGGGTGTTCACCGGCGACCGCTCCGGCGACCAGCTCTTCGCCGCGATGCACCGCGCGGGTCTGGTCAGCTCACCGGGCAGCAGCGACGCCGCCGACGGGCAGTCCAGTGCGACGGTCCGGGTGGCCGCGGCGGTGCGCTGCGCCCCGCCCGGCAACGCCCCGACCCCCGCCGAGCGACGCACCTGCGAACCCTGGCTGGCCGCGGAGTGGGGGCTGGTCGCGCCGCACGTGCGGGTCGTCGTGGCGCTCGGCGGGTTCGCCTGGGCGGCGGCCCTGCGGCTGGCGCCCGCCCCGGGCCGCAAGCCCCGGTTCGGCCACGGGGCGCGCGCCGAACTCGACGGCCGCCGGGTGCTGCTGGGCTGCTACCACCCCAGCCAGCAGAACATGTTCACCGGCCGGCTCACGCCGGGCATGCTCGACGAGGTGTTCAGGACGGCGAGCCGGATCGCCGAGCTGTCGGGCTGAGCCTGACGACCGGAATCGGCCGGCTGGTGCGCCCCTGGTAGCCGTCGTAGCGATTGGCGTTGTTGGCGTTGACGATCCGCCACAGCCGAGCGTAGTCGGGGTCGTCCGGCCCCACCGCCTCCGCCCGGGCCTCGAAGCGCCGCCGGCCGACGCCGATCCGCACCTGCGGTTGCGCGCGCAGATTGTGGTACCAGCCCGGCGCGCGGCGGTCGCCGCCGTTGGAGGCCACCACCAGGTAGTCGGCGCCGTCGCGGGCATAGGACAGCGTGCTGGTGCGGGCCAGCCCGGTCCGTGCGCCGACGGTGTGCAGCAGCAGGCTGTTGGGGGCTCCCGGGATCCGATGACCGATCCAGCCGCCGGAGCGCTGGTAGACCGCGTCGTGCACCGTGACGAACAGACTCAGCGCCCGGTCGCCGAGCGTGCTCACGGCATCCCGGCCAGCGCGTCGCGCAGGATCCGGCCGGTGGCCTCGCGGTCGGGGTCGCGGCGTATCAGCATGCCGCGGAAGAAGGAGATCTTGTCGCCGTCGCGGCGCGGCACGACGTGCAGGTGGATGTGGAACACCGACTGGAACGCCGACTTGCCGTCGTTGATCGCGACGTTGGTCCCGGTGGCGCCCAGCCCGGAGGCCCGGGCGGCGCGGGCGATCCGCCGCCCGATCGCCATCATCCCGGCCAGCGTCGGCGCGTCGGTGTCGGTGAGGTCCAGGCTGTGCCGCTTCGGGATCACCAGAGTGTGCCCGCGGGTGAAGGGGCGGATGTCGAGGATCGCCAGATAGTCGTCGTCTTCGTGGATGCGGACGGCCGGGGATTTCCCGGCGACGATCTCGCAGAACACACATGTCATCGAGCTACCGTAGCGTCCGCCGAACCCGGTGCCAGCGGCTACGCTGCGCTGAGTGGACGCCACCGACATCGCCTTCGCCGGCGCCGCCGAACAGGCCCGGATGCTCGCCGAGGGCGAGATCACCGCGCCCGCCCTGCTGGAGTTGTATCTCGACCGCATCGGGCGGCTCGACCGTGAGTTGCGTTCTTTCCGGGTCGTGATGTCCGACACCGCCCGCGCCGAGGCCGCGGCCGCCCAGGAGCGCATCGACGCCGGCGAGCGACTGCCACTGCTCGGCGTGCCGGTGGCGATCAAGGACGACGTCGACGTCGCGGGGGAGTTCACCTGCTACGGCAGCAGCGCCTACGACCTGGAGGCCACCGCCGACGCCGAGGTGGTCCGCCGGCTGCGTCAAGCCGGCGCGGTGATCCTCGGCAAGACGGCGGTGCCCGAGTTGATGCTGTGGCCGTTCACCGAGACGGTGTCCTTCGGCGCCACCCACAATCCGTGGGACCTGGCCTACACCCCCGGCGGCAGCAGCGGCGGCAGCGGCGCCGCGGTGGCCGCCGGTCTGGCGCCGCTGGCGCTGGGCTCCGACGGCGCTGGCTCCATCCGCATCCCGGCCGCCTGGTGCGGGCTGTTCGGGCTCAAACCCCAGCGCGACCGGGTGCCGTCCGAACCGCATCCCGACTCCTGGTGCGGTCTGAGCGTGTACGGCCCGCTGACCCGGACGGTGACCGACGCCGCACTGTTCCTCGACGCCACCCACACCGGCCGGGCGCCTCGGGGCGGTTTCGTCAAAGCCGCCGCGCGCAAGCCGGGCAGACTGCGGATCGCCCTGAGCGCCAAGCTTCCCCGCACGGTGCTCGGCCGGGTCGGCCGGGCCCAGCAGCGGGCCCTCGACGGGGTGGAGGCGTTGCTGCGCGACCTCGGCCACGAGGTGCTGTGGCGCGATCCCGACTACCCCCCCTGGGCGGTGTACGGCCACGTGCTGCCGCGGATGTGGCACGGGGCCCACCGCGATGCCGCGCAACTGTCCCACCCCGAGCGGCTCGAGCCGCGGACGAAGGCGATCGTGCGGTTGGGCTCGCTGATCTCCGACGAACGCATGGTCCGCGTGCGCGCGGCGGAGGCGGCGCTGACGGCCCGCCTCGGCGCCCTGTTCGACCAATTCGACGTCCTGATCACCCCGACCACGGCCACCGGGCCGTCCCGCGTCGGCGCCTACCAGCACCGCGGTGGGCTGAGCACGCTGGCGCTGGTCGCCGCCCGGGTGCCGTTCAACGCGGTCTTCAACGCGACCGGCCAGCCGGCAGCCGCGGTGCCGTGGTTCCTCGACGGCGAGAACCTTCCGGTTTCGGTGCAGCTGGCGGGCCGGCCCTCCGACGAGGCGACCCTGCTGGCGCTCAGTGCGCAGATCGAAGCGGTCCGGCCCTGGGCCGGGCACCGGCCACCGGTCTCCTGACCGCCGGGCGGCCCCAAGCGTCGGTCAGCCCTTGCGCAGCACCTTCATCGCACCGAAGGCGCCGGCGCCGATCAGCAGCGGAATCGCCAGCGCGGGGCTGACCAGCCACCACACCAGACCCACCACGAGCAGTACCGGCGAGACCGCGACCAGGCTCATGACCGGGTGCGCGCGGACGACGTCTCGGGCCGCCCGGGCGCGCTGCGGGTCGATCTCCTTGCCGGCCATATCGTCAGAAGAACCCGGGGAAGCCGTAGAAGCCGCCGTACATGTTGCCGGGGATGAATTCGGGGGTGGCGTCGATCTGGACGTTGCCGGGGCTGGCGCAGTCGGTGGTCTGCCCGCCCAGTACGGCGCTACCGCCGGTGACCTCGCAGCCCGGCAGCAGCGGTTCGTTGGCGCCCGGCTCGCCCTCGGCGGCGGCAACCGGGGCGGCGGCCAGCGCGGCGCCGATGATGCCGAGGCCGGCAAGAGCCACTTTGAGTCGCATGCGGGCATCCTGTTCGTCGTCGTGGTGAGTCCAGTCAAGCGTACCGGCTGGCGGTGTCCTAGGCTGATCTGGCGCACCGACGAGACCAGGAGCCCCATGACAACCACACATAATGCCCGCCGGATCGGCGCCGGGGTGATCGGCGCCGCGGCCCTCGTTCTGGGCCCGGCCGCCACCGCCGGGGCGTCCCCGGGATGCACCGTGGCCGACATGACCAGCGTGGAGACCGGGGTGGCCGCCGCCATGTCGGTGTATCTGTGGAGCCATCCCGAGGTGAACGATTTCTTCACCAGCGTGCAGGGCCTGCCCCCTGACCAGGCGTTCGCCCAGATCCGGGACTACCTGACCGCCCGCCCCCAGACCAAGGCCGAGATGGACGCGATCCAGGCGCCGGCCGACGACCTGCGCGCGCGCTGCGGCATCGCACCGGAGACCATCATCCGCGGGGTGCTGTAACCCGGGTCCTCTGGCCTTCTCAGGCCCGCAGCATCGCCCAGTAGGCGCCCCGGCGGGCCACCAGTTCGTCGTGGGAGCCCTGTTCGGTGATCCGGCCGCCGTCGAGCACCACGATCCGGTCGGCGTCGCGAACCGTCGAGAGCCGGTGGGCGATGATGAAGCTGGTCCGGCCGCGACGCAGCTCGGTCGTCGCCTGCTGCACCAGCAGCTCGGTGCGGCTGTCCACCGCGCTGGTCGCCTCGTCGAGGATCAGCAGCGCCGGGCGGGCCAGGAACGCGCGGGCGATGGTGATCAGCTGTTTCTCCCCGGCGCTCAGGGTGGGGGTGTCGTCGCTGACCCGGGTGCGGTACCCGTCGGGCAGGGACCGCACGAAGGCGTCGACCCGCGCCGCCGCTGCCGCTTCCCGGATCTCTGCCTCCGAGGCGCCGGGCCGGCCGTAGCCGATGTTCTCCGCGATCGTCCCGTCGATCAGCCAGGTGTCCTGCAGCACCATGCCGACCCGCGAGCGCAGCGCGTGCCGGTCGATGTCGCGGATGTCGACCCCGTCGAGCCGGATCGCTCCCCGGTCGACGTCGTAGAACCTCAGCAGCAGGTTGACCAGGGTGGTCTTGCCAGCCCCGGTGGGCCCCACCACCGCCACCGTGCTGCCGGGTTCGGCCACCAGCGACAGGTCCCGGATCACCGGAGTGTCGGGCCGGTAGCCGAACCACACCCCGTCGAACTCCAGCCGGCCCGGCCCGGCGGGCAGCCCGGCTCCCGTCGCGGGGGTCTCCTCGGGCTCGTCGAGGAACTCGAAGACCCGCTCGGCGCTGGCCACCCCCGACTGCAGCGTGTTGTAGAACCCGGCCACCTGGGTCAACGGCTGGTTGAACTGGCGCACGTACTGGATGAACGCCTGCACCCCGCCCAGGGTGATCTGGCCGGTGGCCACCTGGTAGCCGCCGACCACGGCGACGGCCACGTAGCTGAGGTTGCCGATGAACACTGTGACCGGGGCCACCAGGCCGGAGAGGAACTGCGCGCCGAAACCGGTCCGGTAGACGTCGGCGTTGAGTTCGGCGAAGCGCTCCTGCGCGGCGGCGCGGTGGCCGTAGGTCTTGACGACGGTGAACCCGCTATAGGTCTCCTCGATGTGGGCGTTGAGCCGGCCGGTGTTGGTCCACTGCGCGACGAACAGCTTCTGCGAGCGCCGCGCGATGGCCCGGGTCGCCCACAGCGACAGCGGAACGGTGAGCACGGTCAGTAACGCGAGCAGCGGCGAGATGGTCAGCATCATCGCCAGCACCGCGATGACCGTGAGCACGGCGGTGAGCAACTGACTGATGGTGATCGACAGCGACACCGCGACGTTGTCGACGTCGTTGGTCACCCGGCTGAGCAACTCGCCGCGCTGACGGGAGTCGAAGTAGGCCAGAGGCAGCCGGTGGACCTTGTCCTCCACCTCGGCCCGCAGTGCGACCACCGTCCGTTGCACGATCGCGTTGAGCAGCCTGGCCTGAAGCCAGATGAACAGGGCGGCGAGCAGATACAGAACCAGAGCCAGGGCCAGGGTCCGTCCCACCGCCGCGAAGTCGATGCCGCGACCGGGAACGACGTCCATCGCCGAGACCATGTCGGCGAAGTTGGCGTCACCGCGCTCGCGCGCCGCGGCGACCGCCTGCTCCTTGGTGATCCCGGCCGGCAGCTGCCGGCCGATCACCCCGTTGAACAACAGGTCGGTGGCGTGCCCGAGGACCCGCGGGCCGATCACCGACAGCACGATCCCGCCGACGGCGAGAGCCAGCACGGCGACGGTGGGGCGGCGCTGCGGGGTCAGTCGGCGCAGCAGCCGCCGCGCGGTCCCGGTGAAGTCGCGAGAGCGCGCCTGGCGCGGGTCGGCGAGCATCTCGCGCAGCGCGCCGCGCATCGGGGGCGCGGTCACCGGCCACCGCCGATGTGTGCC
>CAYXOM010000184.1:0-2354 GCA_964466565.1 uncultured Mycobacterium sp. | reverse complement strand
CGGTCAGCCGCTACAACCGCTTCGTCATGGACCAGGACGGGGTCGACGACGCCGCTGCCGCCGAATTACGTTCGGCACTCGGGGAATTCGGTGTCCTGGTCGACGTGGTGCGCTACGCCACCGGGCGCACCGAGGACGTCCCGGAGCTGGGCGGGGCGACCGGCGAGCTGGCGGCGGTGGTCGGTTCGGCGCGGGCCAGTGCGGCCTTGCAGACCGGTGATGCCGCAAGCGCGCTGGCCGAACTGGACCGCGCCGCCGAGCTGGCCGGCCGGGTCTGCGAACCGCTGCGCGGGGTGCTGCTGGGCGCGGCGGCCTCGATCAGCGAGGGCGATGACGCCGTCGACCGCTTCGAACGGGCGCTGCGTGCCCTCGACGGCGCCGACGGACTGCGGGTCGCCCGCGCCGAACTGCACCTCGGGCTGGCCGGGCTGCTGCACGAGCAAGCCGCCGAGCGCCCCGAGCGGCTGACCCGCGCGGTGCCGCACTACCACTCGGCGCTGCAGCTGGTGCTGCGGGAGGAGGCACCCCCGCTGTGGGCCGCGGCGCACGCCAACCTGGCCTCGGCGTATCTGACGATGCCGATGACCGAGGCGTCCGGCCAGCTGCGGCTGGGCATCGCCGCGCAGTCGCTGCGCTCGGCGCTGAAGGTCTACACCCGCGAGGAGTACCCCGAGCAGTGGGCCAGCGTGCAGCTGAACCTGGCGAACTCGCTGGTCTACACCCCCTCCAACCACCAGGGCGAGAACCTGGTGGAGGCGGTCGGGCTCTACGAGGAGGTGCTGGCCGCCCGCGACCGCGACACCGACCCGGTGGGGCGCGCCCGGGTGCTGGCCAACCAGGGCAACGTGCTGGCCCACCTCGGCGACTTCGACCAGGCCAAGGCCAAGCTCTACGACGCCCGGTTCCTGTTCGAGGAACTCGGCGACCACGACTCGGTGATGACGGTGCGCGGCGTGCTCGACGAGATCGCCCGGCAGCAGGCGCTGGACCGCACGGAGGTGCTGGGGCAGTGAGTACGCCGGAGCCGACGTTCGAGGAACTGGCCAACCGGGTCGACGACGCCGTTGCCGCCCTCGCCGACCTGGACCCGGCGGCCCGTAAGGTCGCCGAGGAACTGCAGGACGCGGTGGAGGCGGTCCACCGCGCCGGGCTGCTGACCATCGTGCGCCGGATGCGCGAGGACCCCGCCGCGCGGGAGGTGCTCTTCGAAGTCGCCGACGACCCGGTGGTGCATCTGCTGCTGTCCCTGCACGGGATCGTCCGGCCCGACCCGGTGACCCACGCCAACCGGGTGCTGGAGGCGGTGCGGCCGCAGCTGCACAGCCACGGCGGCGACGTCGCGCTGGTGCGGGTGGAGGACGGCACCGCCTTCGTGCGGCTGGAGGGCGCCTGCAACGGGTGCTCGATGTCCTCGGTCACGCTGCGCAACCTGGTGCAGGAGGCACTGGTCACCGAGGTCCCGGCGATCAGCGCGGTGGAGGTGGTGGCGGCCGAGCCCGGCCCGACGCTGATCCCGGTGGAGTCGCTGCGGGTGGGCCGGGATCCTGCCGCCGAGGGCTGGGCGAGGTTCGGGCCGGCGTCGGCCGTGCCGTCCGACGACCTGGCCACGGCCACCCTGGACGGGGTGAGCGTGCTGGTGGTCAACCTCGGCCAGCGGCTGTCGGCCTACCGCAACGAGTGCGCGCACGAGGCGCTGCCGCTGGACAACGCCGTCCTCGACGTCGCCAACGGAACCCTGACCTGCCCGTGGCACGGCTTCTGCTTCGACGCCGCGTCCGGGGAATGCCTGAGCATCCCCGGCGCTCAGCTCGAGCAGCTGCCGCTGCGGGTGGACGACGGCACGGTCTGGGTCCGCGTCGGGCGATGAGCCGCTACCGATGAGCCGCTACACGGTGCGGCGCGGGATCGGCCACGGGCCCGCCGTCCGGGCTGACGCCGTGCCCGCCGAGGACCTCACCGGGGGCTGGGCCCCGGCGCTGTGGCTGGGCGCGCCCGCGCCCGGCGGCCTGGCGCTGCCGCCGGCCGCGCCGTCGATGGCGTGGATGTACTCCCCGCGCGGGGTGTTCCTCGGCGCCGACCACCTGGTGGTCGCCGACTCGGGCAACCACCGGGTGCTGATCTGGCACGGACTGCCCGACCACGACGAGCAGCCCGCCGACGTGGTGCTCGGCCAGCCCGACGGGGTGAGCGAGGGCCCCGCCGCCGGCGGCCGGGGCCCCGAGCGCGGCATGCACCTGCCGACCGGGGTCATGGTCGTGGACGGCCGGCTGGTGGTGGCCGACGCCTGGCACCACCGGATCCTGGTGTGGAACCGGGTGCCCGAGACCGGCGACGTGCCCGCCGAGGACCTCACC
>CAYXOM010000183.1:0-2819 GCA_964466565.1 uncultured Mycobacterium sp. | reverse complement strand
GCGTTTCATGCGATCGCGGCCCACCAGTCCGCGCCCGCCGAGGTGGGCCTGGCCGGCGCTGGTGGTCGTGGCCGCCGTCGGGCTGGTGCTCGGGATCATCTACTTCCGCTACTGGCAGGACAACGTGCGCGACCTGATGGGCGTGCCGCGGCTGCGCTGGTACAACTACGTGCAGGCGGCGGCTATCGCGGTGGTGGTGCTGTTCGCCTTCGTCGAGATCGGGCAGCGGATCGGCCGGTTGGCGCGCTTTCTGGTCCGGCAACTCAATCGCGTCGCGCCCCCGCGGGTGTCCTCAGTGCTGGTGATCGCCCTGCTGCTGGCCCTGGGCGTCGCCATCCTCAACGGGGTGGTGGTGCGCGGGGCGATGAGCGCGCTGAACAAGACGTTCTCGGCCGTCAACGACGAGATGGACCCCAACCGTCCGGCTCCTGACAGCGCGTTGCGGTCGGGCGGGCCGGGCTCTCTGGTCTCCTGGGAGTCGCTGGGGCATCAGGGCCGCATCTTCATCCGAGGTGGGCCCACGACCGCGGACCTGACGAGTTTCAACGGCGCGCCGGCGCTCGAGCCGATCCGCGCCTACGCGGGGCTGCACTCCGCCGACGGAATCCGTGCCACCGCCGAACTGGCCGCCCGCGAACTGAGAAGGGCGGGCGGACTGGAGCGCAAGGTGGTAGCGGTGGCCACCACCACCGGCACCGGATGGATCAACGCCGCCGAGGCCGACTCGCTGGAGTACATGTTCAACGGCGACACCGCGATCGTCAGCATGCAGTACTCGTTCCTGCCCAGTTGGCTGTCCTTCCTGGTGGACAAGGAGAACGCCCGCAAGGCCGGGCAGACCCTGTTTGAGGCGGTCGACGAGATGGTGCGGGAGATGCCCGAGACCGATCGCCCCCGGATCGTGGTGTTCGGCGAGAGCCTGGGCTCCTTCGGCGGAGAGGCCCCGTTCCTCAGCCCCAACAACATCATCGCGCGCACCAACGGTGCGCTGTTCTCCGGCCCGACGTTCAACAACACGATGCGAGACGACATCACCGCCAACCGGGACCCGGGCTCACCGGAGTGGCTTCCCATCTTCGACGACGGCGTCAACGTCCGATTCGCCGCGCGCGCGGACAACCTCGGCCGACCCGACGCGCCCTGGGGTCAGCCGCGGATCGCCTACCTGCAACACGCCTCCGACCCGATCGCCTGGTGGGACCCCGACCTGCTGTTCCGCCAGCCCGACTGGCTGCGCGAGCCGCGCGGCTATGACGTCTCCACCGACATGAACTGGATTCCGGTCGTGACGTTCCTGCAGGTCTCCGCCGACATGGCGGTGGCCGTCGGAGTGCCCGACGGCCACGGCCACCGTTACGTCAAGGACGTGGTCAACGCCTGGGCGGCGGTGATGCAGCCGCCCGGGTGGACGGAGGAGAACACCGAACGGCTGCGCGGGATGGTCACCCAGGACTACCCGCAGTAGCCGGCCGGCGGGGTTGGCATAGATTGACGGCCATGCCGCGCGTGCCCCCCGTCCCGGCCGTCGCCCTGGCGGGCGTCCTCGCCCTGACCGCCCTGTCCGGCTGCGCCACCGATGACCGGAATCGGGCACCCGCCGCGCCCGCTGCGCCGGAAGCCCCGGCCGCCGCGGACGGCCCGATCGGGGTCACCGCGGGCGGGGTCACCACCCGGGTGGACCTGCCCGCGCAGTCCACCGAGGAGAAGTACGCGCAGTCCTGTATGGCAGCCAAGGAGTGGATGGCCGCCGAGGGCGGCGACCCGTCGGCACTGGTCGAGCCCTACCTCGAGCAGATCCAGTCCCCCGGTGCGCGCGGCCCGGCCACCTTCGGCACCACCTGGGCCGATCTGAGCGACCCGCAGCGGGCCGCCGTCATCCTCGCGGTGCGCGCGGCGGCCGACGGCGGCTGCTGACACCGGCCATGCCCAGACGGGTCGCGCTGGCGCTGGGCAGCGGCGGCGCCCGCGGATATGCCCACATCGGCGTCATCCGCGAACTGCACAGCCGCGGCTATGAGGTCGTCGGCCTGGCCGGTTCGTCGATGGGTGCGCTGGTCGGCGGGATCTTCGCCGCCGGGGTCCTCGACGAGTTCACCGAGTGGTCCACGACGCTGACCCAGCGGGCGGTGCTGCGCCTGCTCGACCCGTCGCTGACCGCCGCCGGGGTGTTCCGTGCCGCCACCTTCGTCGAGGAGGTCCGCCTGCTGGTCGGCGACACCACCATCGAGAGCCTGCCGATCCCCTACACAGCGGTGACCACCGACCTGATCGCGGGCAAATCGGTGTGGCTGCAGCGCGGCCGGATCGACGAGGCGATCCGGGCCTCAATCGCCATCCCCGGGGTGATCGCCCCGCATGAGCTCGACGGGCGACTGCTCGCCGACGGGGGCATCCTCGACCCGCTGCCGATCGCCCCGGTCGCCGCGGTCAACGCCGACCTCACCGTCGCGGTCAGTGTCTCGGGCGCGGAGACCGACGCGGCCGACAACCAGGGCGCCGGGGTCAGAGCCACCCGGGAGCGGCTGAGCCGCCTGCGCCGCAGCACCTCCGCACTCTTCGATCGGCTGAGCACCGGTACGGCGTTCGACATCTCCGACCTCGAGAGCGAGGAGTCAGCGCCCGCCCTGGCAGACGACGACCTCGGCGATGCCGAGCGGGGCGCCCAGCTGCCCAAGTTGCGCAGCTTCGCGGTGATGATGCGCACGATCGACATCGCCCAGGCAGCGCTGGCCCGCCACCAGATGGCGGCCTATCCGCCCGACGTGCTGATCGAGGTTCCCCGGCCCGCCTGCCGCAGCCTGGACTTCCACCGTGCTGCC
>CAYXOM010000182.1:0-21212 GCA_964466565.1 uncultured Mycobacterium sp. | reverse complement strand
CGGATGGTGGTGGACCTAGACAAGCCACACCTCACCCGGAGGTTCTCCTCACATCAAGCCGACGCGCCTGCTACCAACGTCATGGCCCGGTACAACTAGCCGGTCTTGCCGAACTGCATGCCCTCGAGGTTCCAGTAGCCGCGCATGTTGGTGATCAACCCGTCCTCGTCGACCCGGTAGCAGAACACCCCGCGCACCGCAGTGGTCACTCCGCCGCCGAATCGGCTGCGCAGGACCAGCACGTGGGCGACTTCGTTGGGCGAGCTCGACGGGAACGTCTCCTCGCAGGTGACGGTGAGATCGTTGCCCGCGATGTTGGCGTCGTAGAACGCCGCGACCGCCTCCTTGCCGCGCACCCCGGTGCCGTCGGGATTGGTCACCGACGGCCCGATCGGATCCTCGATGACGACGTCCTCGGCCATCAGGGCGAGCCAGCCGGCGCGGTCGTGGGTCTGTACGCAGCGCCACGACGCCCGCGATGCGGCCATCGCCGGCGTCGGGGTGGCGGTCGCCGGCCGGGCGGTCATCAGCGATCCTCGTCCGTGAAGCGGATCACGCCGCGGATGTTCTTGCCCTCCAGCATGTCCTGGTAGCCCTCGTTGATCTGCTCGAGCCGGTACTGGCGGGTCACCATGTCGTCGAGGTTGAGCTTGCCGACCTTGTACATCGACAGCAGCTGCGGAATGTCGTAGTAGGGATTCCCGCCGCCGAAGATGGTGCCCTGCAGGTTCTTCTGCATCAGGGTCAGCATCGCGAGGTTCAGCGTGATGTTGGTGTCGAGCATGCTTCCGATCGCGGTCATCACGCAGGTGCCGCTCTTGGAGGTCATGTTCATATAGTTGTCGACGTCGCCGCCGTCGACCTCGCCGACGGTGACGATCACCTTCTTGGCCATGAAGCCGGCGGTCACCTCGGCGATGCCCATCAGCGCCGTCTCGATGTCGGGGTAGACGTGAGTGGCGCCGAACTTCAGCGCCTGGTCACGCTTCCACTCCACCGGGTCGATGGCGAAGATGTAGCGGGCACCGGAGTTCACCGCGCCCTGCAGTGCGGCCATTCCGACGCCGCCCACCCCGACGATCGCGACGTCCTCGCCCGGCTTGATCTGCGCGGTGTGGGTCGCCGAACCCCAGCCGGTGGTCACCCCGCAGCCGACCAGGCACGCCACCTCGAAGGGCACCGAGGGATCGATCTTCACCACCGAGGACTCGTGCACCACCATGTAGGGAGAGAACGTGCCCAGCAGTGTCATCGGGAACACCGGCTGGCCCTTGGCGTGGATCCGGTGGGTGCCGTCGGCGATCGCGACCCCGTTGAGCAGACCGGCGCCGAGGTCGCACAGGTTGCGCAGGCCGGCCTGGCACGACGGGCACTTGCCGCAGGACGGGATGAACGACATCACGACGTGGTCGCCGGGGGCGACGCCCTCGACGCCGGCGCCGACCTCGGTGACGATGCCGGCGCCCTCGTGGCCACCCAGCACGGGAAAGCCCAGCATCGGGATGCCGCCGGTCACCAGGTGGTGATCGGAGTGACACATGCCCGAGGCCTCCATCTGGACTTTGACCTCCCCGGGCTGCGGGTCGCCGATCTCGATCTCCTCGATCGACCATGGCTGGTTGAACTCCCAGATGAGAGCGCCCTTTGTCTTCACTGCAACCTCCGCCTGACTTTTGTGGTCGATCTAGAACGTGTTCTCGATCCTAGAACCTGACGGGTGTCGAGTCACCACCGTTCGAGTCACCAGATCGGTACCGGGGCCTCGCCGATCGGGTAGTAGCCCGGAAGTTTCTCCCCGGCCAGGCTGCGCTCGATACGGGCCTGCATCCCCGCCGAGAGCTTGCCCGCCTTGATCAGTTCCAGATAAAGCTTCTGGACGTGGCCGAAGTCGAAGAAGTCGCGCTGCCACTCGATGAGGCCAGCGGGGTTCAGCCGGAACCAACTGCCGCCGATGCCGTAGATCTCGTGGGGGGCCGCCGCCGGGTCGTCCGGGTCGGCGGCCACCTGCTTCCAGAAGCCGACCACCTCGCTGATCTTCTCGTCGATGACCACCCGCTGGTACGGGTAGGTCCAGCCCTCCAGGCCGGCCATCTCCAAGCCGAGTGCGATGTCGCGGATCTCGTCACGGCCGACGCACATCACGTCCTCCTTGGGGCCGATGTTCCAGCCGTAGGTGGCGTCGTCGGCGTAGAACTGCGCCAGCGGGGTCCAGTCGCCGTTTCCCTCGGCCTCCCGGTTGGCCGCCAGCCAGCGCTGCACGAAGTCCTCGAGTTGCTCGCGGGGCAGTGCCGTCATCGGTCAGTCCTCCTTGTCGACGATCACCAGGGCGCGGGTCGGGCACGCCTGCACGGCCCGCTCGATCTCGGGCCGGGCATCCGCGGGCGGCTCGGTCTGGAGAATCTCGACGGTGCCGCGCTTGGGCACCCGGAAGTAGTCCGGCGCCTCGAGTTCGCACATCGCGTGCCCCTGGCAGAGGTCGAGCTCGACCTCGATGCGGTAGTCGCCCATCTAGACCCGCCTCCGGTAGCGGACCAGGGCGGGCCTGGCCAGTTGGACGACCATCTTGGAATGGTCGTTGCGGTAGGTGTCGGCCGGCTGGGCCATCTCGAAAGTGTACTCGCGCAACAGAACCGAGAAGATCGCCTTGATCTGCATGGTCGCAAACGCAGCCCCGACGCAGCGGTGCCGCCCCGCTCCGAAGGGGATCCAGGTCCAGCGGTGCAGGACATCCTCCTCCCTCGGCTTGTCATACCGCGTCGGGTCGAAGGAGTCCGGGTCGGGGAAGTCCTCGGCGATCCGGTTGGAGATCGCCGGCGAGGCGGCCACGAAGTCACCCCGGTGGATTCGTCGGCCGGCGACCTCGAACTCGCCCTGGGCCACGCGCATCAGGATGATCAGCGGCGGATGCAGCCGCAGGGTCTCCTTGAGTACGTTCTCCAGGGTCGGGATCTGGCGCAGCGCGTGGAAGCTCACCTCCTGGCCGTCGGCGTAGAGGTCGTCGAGTTCGGCCTGCACGGCGGCGTAGACACCGGGATGCCGGAGCAGTTCGATCAGCGTCCACGACGAGGTTCCCGAACTGGTGTGGTGCCCGGCGAACATCAGGGAGATGAACATGCCGGTGACCTCGTCGGCGGAGAACCGCAGCCCGCCCGCTTCGTCGGTGATCGACACCAGCACGTCGAGCATGTCGCGCCCGCTCTTGTCCGCCGGCGGGTGGGCGATCCGCTCGGCCATGATTTCTCCGACCAGGCCGACCAGGGCGGCGCGGGCCGCGTCGCGAACCCGGAAACTCTCGATGGGCAGGTACGGATCGACGTAACACAGCGGGTCGGTGCCGCGCTCGAGGAGGTGGTAGTACTCGGCGAAGCGGGAGTCGAGCTGGTCGCGGAACTTCGGCCCGATCAGGCACGCCGTGGAGGTGTAGATCGTGAGTTCGGCGAAGAAGTCGAGCAGGTCGACCTCTCCCTCGGGGCCCCAGTCGCGGATCATCCGGCGGACTTCGCGTTCGATCGTGGCCGCGTGTCTGCGCATGTGGTCCCCGCGCAGAGCGGAGTTGTGCAGCATCTCCTTGCGCCGCTCGGGGCTGGCGTCGAACACCACGCCCTTGCCGAAGATCGCGGTCATGAACGGATAGGCCTCGGCCTGGTCGAGGTCTTCGTCTGCCGACCGGAAGAAGAACTCGCCGGCCTCCGCGCCGGTCAGCAGGATCACCTTCTTGCCGGCCAGTTGGAAGAAGCCGACGTCGCCGCACTCCTCGCGCACGCGGCGCATCAGACCGATCGGGTCGGTGCGGAACTCCTCGAGGTGGCCGTGCTCGGCCTCGCCCCCGGAGACCCGGGGGACTTCGTTGCTGGGTCGGCCGGTCACGATTCCTCCGGGTAGTGCAGGCGGCGCCGCTCGGCCGGCGCGTCGGCCAGCGGCGCTTCGGGCTGCAGTTCGATCGAGGCGACGAATCCGCCGCGAGGCGTCTCGGCGACGAAGGCGATGGCGCGGGCGAGATCGGCCGCCCGCAGGAAATACGAGTGCCGGGCCTGGCCCCACCTGGCCCAGTCCTCGAGGGCCGCGGCGATGGATTCCGGCGGCAGGCTCCATCCCATCTCGGTCTGGGTCGGGCCGGGATGCACCACTGAGGCCCGCACGCCCGTCCCCTCGAGTTCCATCTGCAGGTTGCGCACCATTGCGGTCAGGCCCGCCTTCGCGGCGCCGTAGCCGCCCATGTGCGGACGCTGCCGCAGCGCCACGTCGGAGCCGACGACGATGACGTCCCCGCGCCGCCGCGCGACCATCCCCGGCAGCACGGCCGTCGCCAGCCGGTTGGCGCCGATCAGGTGGGTCTGGATCTGCGACTCGAACTCGGCGGTGCTGATCTCGTGCAGGCGGCCGAAGTGGGTGTCGCCGGCCCCGGCGACCAGGACCTCGACGTCACCGAGCCGCTCGGTCGCACCCTGTACGAAGTCGCGCACCGAGTCGGGGTCGGTGACGTCGAGCGGCAGCGCGACCGCCTCCCCGCCGGCGGCGCGGATCTCGGCGGCAAGCTCCGAGCACCGGTCCACCCGGCGCGCGCCCAGTGCGACCGGGAAGCCGCGGGCGGCCAGTTCGGCGGCGGTGGCGGCGCCGATTCCCGATGACGCCCCGGCGATCAGGGCGGGGCGGCGCGCGGGGTGCGGATCGAAGCGGGGCATCAGCGCCTCGTGACCGTCATCGGCAGTCGCGCGAAGCCGCGCACGTTACTCGAGTGCACGCGCACGGCGGCATCGGTGTCGATCTCGTAACCGCTGATCCGCCTGAACAATTCGCCCAGCGCCACCTGTGCCTCCATCCGGGCCAGGTGGGCGCCCAGGCAGAAGTGTGCGCCGCTGCCGAAACTCAGCAGCTTCGAGCCGATGTCGCGGCCGATACGGTACTCGTCGGGGTCGTCGAACACCCGCTCGTCGCGGTGCGCCGACCCGGGCAGCAGCAGCAGGGTGTCGCCGTCGTGAAGCGTGACGCCGTGGAACTCGATGTCGGAGGCCACCACGCGGGCCAGGATCTGGCTGGAGGTGTCGTAGCGCAGGGTCTCCTCGACCCACAGCGGAATCCGCGAGTGGTCGTCAAGGACCTCGGCGAGCTGATCGGGGTGCCGGGCGGCCCAATACGCGGCGTTGCCGAGGAGTTTGGTCGTCGTCTCGTTGCCGGCGACGACCATCAGGAACAGAAACGCCATGATCTCGTCGTCGGTCAGCCGGTCGCCCTCGATCTCCGCCCGCAGCAGGGCCGCGGTCAGGTCGTCGGTCGCCTGCGCGCGCCGCCGGGCGACCATGTCGGCGTAGTAGACCAGCAGTTCCACCGACGCCTCGATCGCCGACTGCGGCACGTCGGGCATCCCGTCCTCGCGGTGCATCACCGTGTCGGCCAGGGCGCGCAGCCGGGCGCGGTCCTCGCGGGGCACCCCCATCAGTTCGGAGATGACGTCCATCGGAAGCTTTCCGGCGAAGTCGGCGATGAAGTCGAAGTCGTCGGACTGCAGCGCGGCGTCGAGGTGCTCGCGGGCCAACTCCTGCACCCGTGGTTGCAGTTCCCGGATCCGGCGGGGGGTGAAACCCTTGGACACCAGGGTGCGCAGGCGCAGGTGCGCCGGGTCGTCCATGGCCAGGAAGGACATCGTCCGGTAGGCCTCGGGAGTGCGCGAGATCGGGTCGAGCGACACCCCGAGCCGGTTGGACAGCGCGGTGCTGTTCCGGAAGCCTCGGTGCACGTCGGCGTGGCGTGACAACGCCCAGAAGTCGCGTTCCTCGTTGCGGTAGAGCGGGGTCTCGTCGCGCAGCTGCCGGTAAGACGGGTAGGGGTCCTCGTGGAAGCCGTAGTCGTAGGGATCGAGCACCGGGCCGGCGGCGGTCATCGCGGTTCGCCGTCCGGTGGCAGGATCAGCCCGACCAGGTAGCCGAGCCGGTCGGCGATCTGCCGGTAACTGAGCACACCGCTGCCGGCGTGCACCAGCGCGCCGAAGTAGCTCATCTCCAGGGCCGACACCGTGCGGGGGTCGGCATCGGGGCCCACGGCGGATCGGATCCGCTTGTGGATCTCCGCGCCGATCTGGTCGCGGACCGGACCCACCGAGGCGTCGTTGCCCAGCAGCGCCGTCGTGCAGGCGGCGGCAACCTCGGGCTCGTCGGCGACCACCAGAGCCAGGCTCCGCAGGGTCTGCGCCACCCGGGCCGCCTGGGTGTCGTTGACGTCGGTGAAGTACGGCACCTGGCGCACCAGGTCGAGATAGACCTCTGCCACCAGGTGGTTCTTGGACGAGAAATACGTGTAGGCGGTCGCCGGCGCGACCCGGGCGCGCGCCGCCACGGCGCGTACCGTCAGATCGGCGTAGGAACTCTCCCGCAGCGTCTCCAGCGCCGCCCGCACCAGGTTGCGGACCGTCTCCTCCTGGCGGGGCCGTCGCGTTGCGGCTGCCCGCCGGGGGGCCATCACACCCGGATCGCTGGACACATGTCCACCGTAAGGCCGCCGCGGGCGCTGGGGCAAGGCTGCCGGTCGATCTTGCACTGCAGATCACGCTGCGGCTATGGTGGCGAGCAGGAAAATCGGACAGGTGTCCACTTAGCGAGCGGGAGCCGCGATGGCGATAGCAGCCGACGGCCACAGCGATCTGTTCATCGACGGCGCCTTCGAGCCCGGCGGCTCCGGCCGGTTCCCCACGGCGAACCCGGCCACCGGCGAGGTGCTGGGCACCGCCGCCGACGCCGACGCCGACGACATGGACCGCGCCATCGGGGCCGCCCGGCGCGCCTTCGACGGCTCCGGCTGGGCCGGCGACACCGCGCTGCGGGTGCGGTGTGTCCGGCAACTGCGCGATGCGATGCGCGAGCACCTCGAGGAACTCCGTGGGATCACCATGGCGGAGGTCGGCGCACCGCGGATGCTGACCGCCGGTGCGCAATTGGAGGGTCCGGTGGCCGACCTCGGGTTCGCCGCCGACACCGCGGAGTCCTACCCGTGGCGGACCGATCTGGGTGAGGCCGCCCCGATGGGCATCCCGACCAGGCGCACTCTCGTGCGCGAGGCGGTGGGCGTCGTCGGGGCGATCACACCCTGGAACTTCCCGCACCAGATCAACCTCGCCAAGATCGGCCCGGCTTTGGCCGCCGGCAACACCCTGGTGCTCAAGCCCGCACCGGACACCCCCTGGTGCGCGGCGGTCCTCGGCGAACTGGTCGCCGAGCACACCGAGATCCCTCCGGGGGTGCTCAACATCGTCACCTCCGCCGATCACGCGCTGGGTGCGATGCTGGCCGAGGACCCTCGGGTCGACATGGTGTCCTTCACCGGGTCGACCTCCACCGGCCGAACGGTGATGGCCGCCGGTGCGGCCACGGTCAAGAGGATGTTCCTGGAGTTGGGGGGAAAGTCGGCCTTCATCGTCCTCGACGACGCCGACCTGGCCGCCGCCTGCTCGATGGCGGGCTTCACCGCCGCCGTCCACGCCGGTCAGGGCTGTGCGATCACCACCAGGCTGGTGGTGCCCCGGGCGCGCTACGACGAGGCTGTCGAGGCCGCCGCCGCGACGATGTCGGGGATTCGCCCGGGCGACCCGACCGAACCGGGCACCGTCTGCGGACCGGTCATCTCCGCCCGCCAGCGTGACCGGATCATGTCCTACCTCGACCTCGCCGTCGCCGAGGGCGGCCGGTTCGCCTGTGGCGGAGGCATCCCCGCCGAACGTGATCGCGGTTTCTTCATCGAGCCGACCGTCGTCGCGGGCCTGGACAACGACGCCCGGGTCGCCCGGGAGGAGATCTTCGGTCCGGTGCTCACCGTGATCGCCCACGACGGCGACGACGACGCCGTCCGCATCGGCAACGACTCGCCGTACGGCCTGTCGGCGACGGTGTTCGGCGCCGATCCCGGGCGCGCTGCGGCGGTGGCCGAACGGATGCGGGTCGGTACCGTCAACGTCAACGGCGGAGTGTGGTACTCGGCTGACATGCCGTTCGGCGGTTACAAACAGTCCGGTGTCGGCCGGGAGATGGGGGTGGCCGGCTTCGAGGAGTACCTCGAAATCAAGGCCATCGCGACCGCGGTCTGAACAGCAGCGATCAGGAGGGACATGGACGTCGGCGAGATGCGGTTCGGCGATAAGGTGGCGATCGTCACCGGCGCCGGGGGCGGTATCGGCCAGGCCTATGCCGAGGCGCTGGCGAACCGCGGCGCGGCGGTGGTCGTCGCCGACATCAACCTCGACGGTGCCGAGCGGGTCGCCGCGGGCATCGTCGCCGGGGGCGGTTCCGCGATCGCGGTCGGGGTCGACGTCTCCGATCCCGACTCGGCCACGGCGATGGCCGACCGGACACTGGCCGAGTTCGGCGGGATCGACTACCTGGTGAACAACGCCGCGATCTTCGGCGGGATGAAGCTGGACTTCCTGATCACCGTCGACTGGGACTACTACAAGAGATTCATGGCGGTCAATCTCGACGGTGCGCTGGTGTGCACCCGGGCGGTCTACAAGAAGATGGCCAAGCGCGGCGGCGGCGCGATCGTCAACCAGTCCTCCACCGCGGCCTGGCTCTACGCGAACTACTACGGACTTGCCAAGGTGGGCATCAACGGGCTGACCCAGCAGCTCTCGCGGGAGCTGGGCGGGATGAACATCCGCATCAACGCCATCGCCCCCGGTCCGATCGACACCGAGGCCAATCGCACCACCACCCCGCAGGAGATGGTGGCCGACATCGTCGCCGGCATCCCGCTGAGCCGCATGGGCCAGCCCGAGGACCTGGTGGGCATGTGCCTGTTCCTGCTGTCGGACCAGGCGCGCTGGATCACCGGGCAGATCTTCAACGTCGACGGCGGGCAGATCATCCGGTCATGAGCGATGCACTGCTGGGCTACATCGGACTGGGGGCCATGGGCTCGCCGATGGCCGCCCGCCTGGCGGACTGGCCCGGCGGGCTGGTGGTCTACGACGTGCGCGAGCAGGCGATGGCCCCCCTGGTCGAGGCCGGCGCGACCGCGGCCGACGGCATCGCCGGGGTCGCGGCAGCGGAGGTGATCAGCGTGACCGTCCTCGACGACGCCCAGGTGCGCGAGGTGGTCGCCGAACTGGCCCGGCACGCCACGGCCGGCACGGTGGTGGCCGTCCACTCGACCATCGCCGACGGCACCGCGGCCGAACTGGCGGCCAGACTGGCCCCGCACGGCATCGTCGTGGTCGACGCGCCGGTCAGCGGCGGCGCCGGCGCGGCCGAGCGGGGCGAACTGGCCACCATGGTGGGTGCCCCGCGCGATGTCTACGAGCGGATCAAGCCGATCTTCCGGCGCTGGGCCTCGCTGGTCATCCACGCCGGGGACGCCGGGGCGGGCACCCGGATGAAGCTGGCCCGCAACATGCTGACCTTCACCTCATTCGCCGCCGTCGGGGAGGCGATGGCGCTGGCCGAGGCCGCCAGCCTGGACCTGCAGGCGCTGGGCCGGGTGGTGCGGCACACCGACGCGCTGACCGGCGGTCCGGGGGCGGTCATGGTTCGGGACAACACCGCCGATCTGGAGCCCGGACACTGGCTGTACGACACCTTCAGCCACACTCGCGAACTGGGCGAGAAGGATCTGAGTCTGGCCCTGGCGCTTGGTGATTCACTGCGCGTCGATCTCCCGCTTGCGCACGTCGCGCTGCGCGCACTGGCGGCCGGTCTGGGCGTGCCGCACCACGAGGACTGAGAAGGAGAGCGCCGATGGACGAGTTGCGCCGCAAGGGCCTGGCCAAGATGAACGAGGTCTACGGCTGGGAGATGCCCGACATGCCCGGCGATTTCTTCGCGCTGACGGCCGATCACCTGTTCGGCGACATCTGGAGCAGGCCGGGGCTGGAAATGCGCGACAAGCGGATCATGACCCTGTCGGTGGTCACCGCACTCGGGCTGCCCGACCTGGCCGAGATCCAGGTCAACGCCGCCCTGCACAACGGCGAACTCACCGCGGACGAGTTGCGGGCGATGGCGGTGTTCATCACCCACTACGTCGGCTTTCCGCTCGGGGCGACCTTCAACAACGTCGTCGAGAAGGTGATCGCCAGGCGCGCGAAGTCCCCGGGCTGAGCGGGTTCGGGTCGTCTAGGGTGTGGGCGTGCGCGTCCTGGTGATCGGTTCCGGTGGCCGCGAACACGCTCTGCTGGCGGCGCTTCGGCGCGACCCGTCGGTGAGCTACCTGGCCGTCGCGCCCGGCAACGCCGGCACCGCGGCACTGGCCGACCAATACGCCGCCGACATCTCCTCGCCGGAGCAGGTGACGGCGCTGGCCCGGCGGGTCGGCGCCGATCTGGTGGTCATCGGGCCCGAACTTCCGCTGGTCGACGGGGTGGCCGACGCCGTGCGCGCCGCCGGCATCGCCTGCTTCGGCCCGTCGCGCGACGCGGCGCGCATCGAGGGCTCCAAGGCCTTCGCCAAGGAGGTGATGGCCGCTGCCGGGGTGCGCACCGCACGGGGCGAGACGGTGGACAACCCGGCCGGCCTCGACGCCGCTCTGGACAGGTTCGGCCCGCCGTCGGGACAGCGGGCATGGGTGGTCAAGGACGACGGGCTGGCCGCCGGCAAGGGTGTGGTGGTGAGCGCCGACCGCGACGCGGCGCGCGCCCACGCGGCGGCGCTGCTCGACGCCGGGCACCCCGTGCTGCTGGAGTCCTTCCTCGACGGTCCGGAAGTGTCGCTGTTCTGTCTGGTCGACGGACCCACGGTGGTGCCACTGCTGCCCGCGCAGGACTTCAAGCGGGTGGCCGACGGCGACGCGGGCCCCAACACCGGCGGCATGGGCGCCTACTGCCCGCTGCCGTGGCTGCCGCCGCAGGAGACGGCATCGATCGCCGCCGAGGTGGTCGAGCCGGTCGCCGCGGAGATGGTCGCGCGCGGCTGCCCGTTCTCCGGGCTGCTCTACGCCGGGCTGGCCATCACCGCCGAGGGTCCGGCGGTGGTCGAGTTCAACTGCCGCTTCGGCGATCCCGAGACTCAGGCGGTGCTGGCGCTACTGGACTCCCCGCTGGGTGAGCTGCTTGCCGCCACCGCGACCGGGACCCTGGCGGGCCGCCCCCCACCCCGCTGGCGCGACGGGTACGCGGTGACCGTGGTGCTGGCCGCGGAGAACTACCCGCGCCGCCCGCGCACCGGCGACGTCATCACCGGCTCGGAGGCGCCCGGCGTGCTGCACGCCGGCACCGCGCGGCGCGACGACGGGGCCGTCGTCTCCGCCGGCGGCCGGGTGCTCTCGGTGGTCGGCACGGGAGAGGACCTGGCGGCCGCCCGCGCCGACGCGTACCGGGTGATGTCGGGAATCCGGCTGCCCGGAGGCCACTTCCGCACCGACATCGCGCTGGCGGCCGCCGAAGGCAGGCTCACCCGGTAGGCCGGCGCCACAGGAGTCACGACTTCGGACAAAGACCGTCGGCCCCCGACCCGGTGCTGGCAGCATCACGGTGGTGACCGCCACGGTGACTCCGAAGGGGGAGCGTCGACGACTGGCGCTGGTCAGCGCGGCTGCCGAGTTGCTCTGCGAGGGCGGTCCGGATGCGGTGCGGCACCGCGCCGTGGCCAAGCGCGCCGGGCTGCCGCTGGCCTCCACCACCTACTACTTCTCGTCGCTGGGCGAATTGATCGAGAAGGCCGTCGAACTGCTCGACGCCGCCGAGGCCGAGCAGTTACGCGCCCAGGTCCGCGCGCTGCCCCGGCGGCGGCGATCCACCGGCGCCACCGCCAGCCTGCTGCTGGACCTGCTGGCCGGTGAGCCCACCAGCGAGCAGCTGATCTCCCGATACGAGCGGTACATCGCCAGTGCGCGCCACCCGGCGCTGCGCGGCCTCGAGCGGCGCCTGCTCGCGCAGCGCGTCGACGCGGTGTGCGAGGCCCTGGTGCGGTCGGGCCGGTGCGCGAGGGTGGACCTGATCACCGCATTGGTGTGCGCCGTGGACGGAGCGGTGGTCTCGGCGCTGGTCGCCCGGGGCGACGCGCCGCGGCGGGCCGCCCGTGCCACCCTGGTGGATGTGATCGACGTACTCGCCCCCGCGGACACCCGGGTCTGACGCGTGGATTTTTCGGCGGTGACCCGGCCGGTGACCGGCCTGATCGACGGCGCACTCGACCGTGTGCCGGTGCTGGGGTATACCCGAATCGGCGCGGGGCTGCGCCGGCTGTGGTGGCCGTCCGATCCGCCCGCCGGTGCGCTGGTGGGCAAGCGGGTGCTGGTGACCGGTGCGACGGCGGGCATCGGCCTGGAGATGACCCGCGGCTTCGCCGATCTCGGTGCGGCTGTGCATCTGCTGGGCCGTGACGCCGCGAAGGTTCGCCGCTGCGTGGCCGGGATCCGGCGGGAACTGCACGGGGCCGAGGTGACCGGCGAGGTCTGCGACGTCTCCGACCTCGACGCGGTGGCCGCCTGGACGGACGATTTCGCCGGCCGGGTGCCCGCGCTCGACGGTCTGGTGCACAACGCCGGTCTGATGCCCAAGGAGCGGCTGCTCACACCGCAGGGCCACGAACTGCAACTGGCCACCCACGTACTGGGGCCGCACCTGATGACCGAGCGGTTGCTGCCGCTGCTGCTGGCCGCCGGCGGCGCGTCGGTGGTCTTCGTGTCCTCCGGCGGGATGTACACCACGCCGCTAGTGGTCGACGACATCGAATACCGCGACGGCTACAACGGCGTGCGGGCCTACGCGCGCACCAAGCGGATGCAGGTGGTGCTCGCCGACGCGTGGGCGCGACGGCTGACCCCCGCCGGCGTGCGGGTGGAGAGCATGCACCCGGGGTGGGTCGACACCCCGGGGGTGGCCACCTACCTGCCCCGGTTCCGGGTCATCACCCGGCCGTTGCTGCGCGACCTCGCCGGCGGCGCGGACACGGCGGTCTGGCTGGTGGCAACCCGGCCGCCGTCGCGGCCGCGGCACTTCTGGCACGACCGCGCCCAGCGCCCCACCACCTTCGGCTGGCAGCGCCGGGAGAATCCCGCGACGGTGCGCCGCTTTCTCACCGAGGTCGCCGCGGCGACCTCGACGCCAGACGTGTGGACCCCTCGGGCAGTGCGGGGGTGAGGATGGCGCCGGTGCGGGCGTCGCCGTAGACGGCGACGTCGGCGGGCCGGGGGGGCGCGGACCCCGCGACATAGGCGCACAGCACCGCGTCGACCGGGTCCTCGGCGCGTCGCAACTGGGCTTTGCGGGTGGCGGCGCGGACCGACTCGCGCAGGTCGTCCCAGCCGTCGTGGGCGCTCAGGTCGAGCGTGGGCCGGGCGTTCCTCAGGTCCTCCAGGAACCCGATCAGCCGCAGCAGCTCGGCGCGCAGCAGGTCGACGTCGCGGCCCGGCTTCTGCTTGTACTTCAAAGTCCTGGGCAGCCCGAACAGCACCACGCTGGCCGCGTGCGGATACACCTCCAGGGCGCGCCGCGGGCCCGCGGCAGCCGGGTCGGGGTCCAGGTCCAGCCGCGCGCACAGCCGTGCGCCGCGTCCGCCGTCGGCGAACCAGGCCAGTCCGGTGTTGGCCGGGTGCGCGCCGGCGTCGAAGCGGCGGAAGTCGCGGTTGAGGGCGGCCTCGCACGGGCGGTTGCCGGTCGGGTTGGTGACCACCAGCGGCGCGTCGATGGCCACCGCGCACTCGCCGGCGACGTAGGGCGCCAGCTGGTCGAGCAGGTCGTCGTCGCCGCCGGCAACGCCGATGTGACGCAGCGACCCGGCGCCGTCGAGCACCGCGACCCCGGTCGGGCTGCGCCCGCCCCAGGCGAGGTCGACTCCGATGTAGTACACGTGACGAACCGTAAGCTGTGGGCTCGTGACCATCCCCAATGTCCTGGCCGGCCGCTACGCCAGCGCGGACATGGTGGCGATCTGGTCCCCGGCGGCCAAAGTCGTCGCCGAGCGCCGGCTGTGGCTCGCCGTGCTGCGTGCGCAGCGCGAACTCGGCGCCGAGGTGCCGCAGGCCGCCCTGGCCGACTACGAGCGGGTGCTCGAGCAGGTCGACCTCGGCTCGATCGCGGCCCGGGAGCGGGTACTGCGTCACGACGTGAAGGCCCGTATCGAGGAGTTCAACGCCCTTGCCGGCCACGAGCACGTGCACAAGGGCATGACCAGCCGCGACCTGACCGAGAACGTCGAACAACTCCAGGTCCGCCGGTCGCTGCAACTGGTGCACGCCCACGGGGTGGCCCTCGTCGCCCGGTTGGCCGAACACGCGGCCGGTTACCGCGATCTGGTGATGGCCGGGCGCAGCCACAACGTCGTCGCCCAGGCGACCACGCTGGGCAAGCGGTTCGCCACGGCAGCCCAGGAGACGTGCATCGCGCTGGGGCACATCCGGGAGCTGATCGGCCGCTACCCGCTGCGCGGGATCAAGGGCCCGATGGGAACCGCCCAGGACATGCTCGACCTGCTCGGCGGTGACGCCGGCCGGCTCGCCGAACTGGAGGCACGGGTCGCCGACTTCCTCGGGTTCACCGAGATCCTCGACAGCGTCGGGCAGGTGTACCCGCGGTCGCTGGACCACGAGGTGGTCTCCGCCCTGGTGCAACTCGGAGCCGGGCCCTCCTCGATGGCGCACACCATCCGGCTGATGGCCGGCCACGACCTGGTGACCGAGGGCTTCGCTCCCGGACAGGTCGGATCGTCGGCGATGCCGCACAAGATGAACACCCGCAGCTGCGAACGGGTCAACGGGTTGCAGGTGGTGCTGCGCGGCTACGCCTCGATGACCGCCGAGCTGGCCGGCGCGCAGTGGAACGAGGGCGACGTGTTCTGCTCGGTGGTCCGCCGGGTGGCGCTGCCGGATGCGTTCTTCGCCGCCGACGGCCAGATCGAGACCTTCCTGACGGTGCTCGCCGAGTTCGGCGCCTTCCCGGCGGTCATCGGGCGGGAACTCGACCGTTATCTGCCGTTTCTGGCCACCACCAAGGTGCTCATCGCGGCGGTGCGCGCGGGGATGGGGCGCGAGGCAGCCCACGCGGTGATCAAGGAGCACGCGGTGGCCGTCGCGCTGGACATGCGGGAGCACGGCGCCGAACCTGATCTGCTCGACCGACTGGCGGCCGACCCGCGGCTTCCGCTGGACCTGGCCGGCATCGACGCCGCGTTGGCCGACCGGCGGTCGTTAACCGGGGCAGCGGCGGACCAGGTGGACCGGGTGGTCGCCGAGGTCCACGACCTGCTCAGCGCTTACCCGGAGGCCGCGAAGTACACCCCCGCGGCCATCCTCTAGCGACTTCGGCGCGCTCGTCTCCGCTCAGCGGTGATCAGCGCGCCGAGACCGCGGCGCGAATCTGCCCGAGCACACGATCGGGATGCTGCGTGACGTCCAGCCAGGTGAACCGAAACACCTGCCAGCCCTGCAGCGCAAGCCAGTTTTGCCGGCCCCGGTCATGCTGGAACGCTCGTTGATCGCTGTGGAAGGCCCAGCCGTCGATTTCGACGGCGATCCGCTGCGCGGGGAAGGCGATGTCCACCACGTAGCGCCCGACGGGGTGGTTGGCCCGCCACCCGGTGAGCCCCCCCTCCCCGCAGAAGCTGTATCACCAAGCGCTCAGCCTCCGACCGCGCGCCGCCGGCTGCGGCCTCGAGCATGTGTCGGGCCGCGCTCGCGCCGTGGCGGCCCCGGTTGCGGCCGTGCGCCTGCTGCAGATCCGCCAGGCCCACCCGCCGCTGCAACGCCGAATCCATGATCTGCGCTCCGCCACCCCGGCGGGCTGAGGCCTCCAGCACCGTCAAAGCCAGCCCGGTGACCCGCAGCCCGCGGTTGTCGACGATGTCCTGTGCCGCAAGGTCGCGGCGTCGAACCCGGACCCCGGCACGGCTGCGCCCGTGGCTGTTCCGCGGGACCGTCACCTCGAACGGGCCCGGTTCGGTCGACACCAATCCCAGCCACCACGCGGCCGTCAGGCCGCTCGCCGTCGCACTCGGCCCGAGGCTCCACACCGCGGCACGGACGCGGGCCGCGGAGGTGAACGGGCGGTCGTCGGCGAAATAGACGCCGGCCGCGCAGCGCCGCCAGCGCCCAGACTGCACTCGGCGCGCGATCGCAGAGTGGCTCAATCCGCTACGGCGGGCCTGGGACAGCGTGATGACGCCGTCCTGGCGGCGCAGATGGTCCTCGAGCATGCATGGTCTGACGGCCGAGCGGCCCGAAGGGTTCCCGTTGGGCGCGGTTTCGTGCGCTCAGCGGCGATCAGCGCGCCGGGGTCCCCCGGGCGAGGCCGGCGGAACGCAATTCCAGGGCGGCCAGCCCCCGAACGGCCGCGGGATCATGATGCCGCCAGGCCCCGACCGGGTCGGGGCTGATCTCGGTGAGTCGGCGCAGCGGGCGATTTGCCAGCGCGCGCAGCGCCAGGAGTTGTTCGCCGGCCGGTGTGGAGGCCAGCGCGATCACCGTCCACTTCCGGCGGAAGAACCTGATCCGCAGGAACAGCCACGGCATCGCGATGGCAAGGATGGGCGGTCCGGCCACGGCCATCGCCAGCACGACGGCGAGCCAGGTGGCGGTGCTGTTGAGATTCTGCCCGGCCCCGGCCAGGCCGACGGCAGCGTCGCTGGCGGCCCGCAGCGGTCCGGCCAGCGCGTCGCCCACCAGCGGCAGGCGGTCTGCGCTCTGTCCGGCCGAGTTGAGATTCTCGGCGATCCCGGTGGCACTGTCCCGGACCTGGGTACCCACCCCGGCGAAGGTCGAGATCGCCCCGTGGACGGCGAGTCCGACGAGCACCCACAGGACGATCCAGGCGACGACGACGAGATCACTGAGCAGTTGGGCGAGCAATCGGCCCGGCGTCGTGGCGTAGGGCAGGAAGCGCGATGTCATGCCCCCGATCCCAGCACAGCAGGCCTGCTCGCGGCGGCTAGGCTGGCGCGGTGCGTCCCGCCCTGACCGACTACCCCCACCTGGCCAGCGGCAAAGTGCGCGACCTTCATCGCATCGACGGCGAGCACCTGCTCCTCGTGGCCACCGACCGGATCTCGGCGTTCGATCACATCCTCGAGACCGCAATCCCCGACAAAGGCCGCATCCTGACTGCGATGAGCGTCTTTTTCTTCGGTCTCCTCGACGCTCCGAATCACCTCGCCGGCCCCCCGGACGACCCGCGTATTCCCGCCGAGGTGATCGGCCGGGCGTTGGTCGTGCGCAGGCTGGAGATGGTTCCGGTGGAGTGCGTGGCGCGCGGCTACCTCACCGGCTCCGGGCTGCTCGACTACCGGAGCACCGGCGCCCTGTGCGGCATCGAACTGCCGCCCGGCCTGAGCGAGGCGAGCAGGTTCGACACGCCGCTGTTCACCCCGGCGACCAAGGCCGAGATCGGGGCGCACGACGAGAACATCCCCTACGAGCGGGTGGCTGAGATGGTGGGATCCCACCGTGCCGCACAGCTGCGCGACCTCACCCTGCAAACCTACCGCCGGGCCGCTGATCACGCGCTGACGAAAGGAATCATCATCGCGGACACGAAATTCGAGTTCGGCGTCGACGACGCCGGACGGCTGGTGCTCGCCGACGAGGTGTTCACCCCCGACTCCTCGCGCTACTGGCCGGCCGAGACCTACGCGGAAGGCGTCGTTCAGCCCAGCTTCGACAAGCAGTTCGTCCGCAACTGGCTGACTGGTCCGGAGTCAGGCTGGGACCGTCTCAGCGACACACCGCCCCCGCCGCTGCCCGCGTACATCGTCGACGCCACCCGAAGCCGGTACATCGAAGCCTACGAGCGGATTTCGGGTCTACGCTTCGCCGACTGGATCGGAACGGGCTGGTGAGGGGCCCGATCGCCAAGCGGGTCGAGGCGAAGCGAGTGCACCACGATGACGAGTTCATCGACCCGTACGAATGGATGCGCGACAAGTCCGACCCGGAGGTGATGGCCCATCTCGAGGCCGAGAACGCCCATGTCGAGGCGATCACCGCCTATCAGGAGCCGTTGCGGCAGATCATCTTCGACGAGATCAAGGAGCGAACCAAAGAGACGGATCTGTCGGTGCCGCTGCGGCGGGGCGGATGGTGGTACTACGCGCGCAGCTTCGCGGGAAAGCAGTACGGCGTGCACTGCCGGTGTCCGGTCACCGGACCGGCGGATTGGGATCCCCCCGAGTTCGACGAGCACACCGTGGTCGGCGGCGAGCAGATCCTGCTCGACGAGAATCTCGAGGCTGACGGCCACGACTACTTCGCCCTCGGCGCCAGCGGTGTCAGCCCGGACGGCAATATCCTCGCCTACTCGGTCGATGTCGTCGGCGACGAGCGGTACACGCTGCGATTCAAGGACCTACGCAACGGCGAGATGCTGCCCGACCAGATCAGCGGGATCGGTTCGGGACTCACCTGGACGGCAGACGGCGCGTGCGTCTACTACACCACCCGCGACGACGCGTGGCGGCCCGACACAGTCTGGCGGCACCGCCTCGGCGCGACCGGCCACGACGAGCAGGTCTTCTACGAGCCCGACGAGCGATTCTGGGTCGCGCTGGGGCGCACCCGCAGCGACGCCTTCATCGTGATCGTAACCGGGTCGGCGGTCACCTCGGAGGTTCTGCTCGCCGATGCCGCCGACCCCGCCGCCGAATTCACCACGGTGCTGCCCCGTCGCGACGGCGTGGAGTACACGGTCGAACACGCCCGGATTGGCGGCCGTGACAGGCTGCTGATCCTGCACAACGACGGTGCGGTGAATTTCACGCTGGTCGAGGCTCCGGTGTCCGACCCCGCCGACCAGCGGACCCTCATCCCGGCCCGCGACGACGTGCGACTGGAGGGCGTCGACGCATTCGCCGGCCACATGGTCGTGCGCTACCGCCGCGAAGGCCTGCCCAAGTTGGGGCTGTGGCCACTCGGCGACGACTACGGCGAGCCGGCCGAGGTCGAATTCGAGTCCGAGTTGATGTCCTGCGGGCTGGGCGGAAATCCCAACTGGGATGCCCCACGGCTGCGACTGGTCGCGACGTCGTTCATCACCCCGATGCGGATCTTCGACCAGGATCTGGCCACCGGCGCGCGCACCCTGTTGCGCGAGCAGCCGGTGCTGGGTGGCTACCGGCCCGGGGAGTATCTGGAGCGGCGGGACTGGGCGGTGGCCGACGACGGGACCCGCATCCCGATCTCTCTGGTGATGCGGGCCGACGCGGCGCTGCCCGCGCCCGCGGTGCTCTACGGCTACGGCGCCTACGAGTCCAGCGAGGATCCTCGGTTCTCGGTCGCGAGGCTGTCGCTGCTCGACCGCGGCATGGTCTTCGCCATCGCCCATGTCCGCGGCGGCGGCGAGATGGGCCGGTTGTGGTACGAACGCGGAAAGCTGCTGGAGAAGATGAACACCTTCGGCGACTTCGTTTGCGCCGCCGAGCATCTGATCGACACCGATGTGACCCGGCCGGAGAACCTCGTGGCACTGGGGGGCAGCGCGGGCGGCCTGCTGATGGGGGCGGTGGCCAACCTGGCGCCGCACCTGTTCGCCGGAATCCTCGCTCAGGTTCCCTTCGTCGACCCGCTGACCACGATCCTCGACCCGTCCCTTCCGCTGACGGTGACCGAGTGGGACGAATGGGGCAATCCTCTCGAGGACCCCGAGGTCTACTTCTACATGAAGTCCTACTCGCCCTACGAGAACATCGAGGCGAAGCAATACCCGGCCATCCTGGCGATGACCTCGCTGCACGACACCCGGGTCTGCTACGTCGAACCGGCCAAGTGGGTGGCCGCACTGCGGCACGCCAAGACCGATCCGCACCCGGTCCTGCTGCGCACCCAGATGTCCGCCGGCCACGGCGGGATCAGTGGGCGCTACGAACGCTGGAAGGAAGCCGCCTTCCAGTACGCCTGGATCCTGGCCACCGCCGATCCGCGACGTTTCGGAAGGCAGACGCTCACCTGAGGTCCATGTCGCCGACACCGGCCGCTCATCTGGGTACATGACAGTGCCGTTCGTGAGCGGCGAACTCATCATCTCGGTGTCCGGGGTCCGGGACCGCACCCTGCCCGGCCTCGACGACTTCCGCGAGGCGCTGGCTCGGCGCTCGGTCCCGCTGTCGATGTTCGTCGCGCCCCGCCAGTCGGGCGGCTACCGACTCGAGGACGACCCGGCGACCGCCGAGTGGTTGCGGCGATGCCGGTCATCGGGTCACGCGGTGGTACTGCATGGCTTCGACGAGTCGCCGCGATTCGCCAGGGTGCCGGCGCACGAGGCCAATCTGCGGATCATCGCCGCCGACCGGATACTCGAACAACTCGGCCTGCGGACCCGGATCTTCGCCGCTCCCGGGTGGACAATCTCGTCCGGGACCGTACGGGTTTTGCCACGCAACGGTTTCCGGCTGCTCGTCGGAGCACACGCGATCGTCGATCTGGTCCGTGGCACCACCGTGAGCGGCAGGGTCCTGGGACGCGGCGCGGGGCTGCTGTCCGAGCCGTGGTGGTGCCGCGCCGTCGTGCTGGGGGCCGAAGGCGCCGCCCGGCGTGGAGGCACCGTCCGGCTGGCGGTCCCGGCGGCACAGCTGGGCAGACCGGGGGTGTCCCAGGCGCTTCTGGACGCCACCGACCTGGCGTTGCTGCACGGCTGCCGTCCGGGGGTCTACCGGTGGTCGCCCGGGCCGCTGCTGCGCGGGGCGGCCTGACTCAGCCGGTAGTGCCGCTGGCTGTGGTGGCGATCCCGCCGTCGACCGGGATCACCGCGCCGTTGACATAGGCCCCGGCGCGACCGGCCAGGAAGATCGCCACGCCGGCCATGTCGTCGTCGCGGCCGATCCGGCGCATCGGCGCCGCCGCCGCGATGGCCTCGCCGAATGCCTCCAGAGTGGTGGCCATCATCTTGGACGGAAACGGCCCGGGCGCCACGGCGTTGACCGTGACGTGCTGCGGGCCGAGCTCGCGGGCGAGCACCCGGGTCAGCTGGTGCAGGGCGGCCTTGCTCGCCGAGTAGGAGTAGGTGGGCATCGGGCTAACGTGTATCGCGTCGATGCTGCCGATGTTGATCACCCGCGCCGGGTCGTCGGACGTGCCGGCTGCGCGCAGGGCCGGCAGCAGCTCCTGGACCATCCAGAACGGCGACTTCACGTTGAGGTCGAGCACGCGGTCCCAGGCCGACTCCGGAAAGCTATCCAGCGGCTCGCCCCACGTGGCTCCGGCGTTGTTCACCAGGATGTCGAGCCGGTCCGCCCCGTTGAGGGTCTCGGCGGCCAGTCGCGCGCACTCCGCCCGCCGGGACAGGTCGGCCGGGATCGCCCGGACCGGGCCGAGCC
>CAYXOM010000181.1:0-5985 GCA_964466565.1 uncultured Mycobacterium sp. | reverse complement strand
GAAGAACGAACCCTCGCCGAGCTGGGTGCCGCTGGAGTACCCCTTGCCGTCCTGGGCGATGTTGGAGGCGCAGGTGCCCGCCGCGTAGAGACCGGCGATGGCGGTGCCGTCCTCGCGCAGCACCTCCCCGTCGACGCTGACGGCCAGTCCGCCGACGGTGAAACCGGAGTACATGGCTTTGCCCAGCGACAGGTCGAAGGCGGCCCACGGTCCGGTGTCCTGGGGCGCAAGGTATTCCGGCTGCTTGTGGAAGTCGGGGTCGACGCCGCGGGCGGCATTGGTGTTGTAGCGCTGCAGGGTGGCGACCAGATTGCCGGCCGGGATGCCCAGGTCGGACTCCATCTCGACTACCGTCTCCCAGCCGTCGATGAACTTGATCAGCGGGAACTCCGGACGCTGCAGATGGGCCTCGTCGACGATCAGGTAGGCCGCACTGTCGGGCTGGTCCATGACGAAGCCGGAGGTGCGGGAGTGGTAGGAGTCCTCCGCGACGAAGCGCTGACCCAGTTTGTTGACGATGACGCCGGTCAGCAGGATCGCCGGGGGGTAGACCGGAGCGGTGATGAAGGCCTGGTCCATGTGCTTGGTCGCCCCGCCCGCGGAGACTCCCAGCCGGATGCCCAGGCCGTCGTCGTAGGTGTTGCCGAGAACGAACGGCTTCTCGGCGAGTTTGGGGGTGTACCGGGCGACCATGTCGGGGTTCATCACGAATCCGCCCGCCGCGATCACCACCGCGCCGGCCCGCACCGCGCCGGTCTCCCCGAAGTGCTTCCAGACGACACCGGTCACCGCGCCGCCGTCGGTCACCAGGTTCGTCGCCCCGGTCTCGTAGCGGATCTGCACACCGAGTTCGGCGGCGCGCTTGAGCAGCAGGTCGATCACCATCGCCGCGCCCTGGGTGTCGCCCGGCACCGGGACCTTGTGCCCGCGCGGCGCGGGCACCGCGATGTCCTTGAACGGCCACACCTTCTCGTTGCCGGTGTACATCAGGCCCTCGGTGTTGGGCTGGATGACGGCCTTGTGCGGGTAGTAGCTCCGCTCGAAGGCGATGCCGAGATCCTCCAGCCAGTCGAAGTGCTCGACGCTGCCCTCGCAGTAGGCGCGGATCTTGTCGTGCTCGGGCTCGCGCGACATCGCGACGAGGTACTTGTACATCTCCTCGGCGCTGTCGTCGAATCCGGTCGCCCGTTGCACGGCGGTGCCCCCGCCGAGGTAGAAGTGGCCCCCTGCCAGCGAGGTGGTGCCGCCGGCGACCGCGGCGCGCTCGAGCACCAGCACCCGCGCCCCGGCCGCGGCGGCGCTCACCGCCGCGCACCCGCCGCCGATCCCGAAACCGATGACGACGACGTCGACCTCGTCGGAGAACTCCGCGACCTCGCCCGCGGCGACGGGGGCGGGGATGTCGAGCCCGGTCATCGACGGGACCCAGGCGCCGGCGGTGTGCTCATCGTGCGGCCAGACTATCGCCCGTCCGCCGCCCTGGCGAGAACGTGTTCTAGTTCTGCTGGGTGGCCGCGGCGTTGACGACCGACGCGCCCGCGCTGTCCTGACGGAGCTGCTCATTGGCCGCCTGCCACGACACCGCGGCCGGCAGCCGTCCCCAGGTGCTGTTGAACAGCCCGACGATCACCGCATCGCCGCTTTCGGAGACGGTGTAGACCGGGCCCCCGGAATCGCCCCTCTGGCTGACCACGCCGGCACCCATGGTGAACCAGCCGTTGTTCACCCGTTCGACGACCCCGCAGCTGCGGCCGGTGATCACCCCGAAATGACAGACCGGCTGGCCGGCGCTCAGCGGCGCGACCGGGGCGGCCACCAGGGGCCGGCCGTCGGGCAGCACATTGTTGGCGACCACCCCCGGCGCGAGGCTGATCGTCTGGTAGTCGGCGATCACCTGATCGGTGCGGACCACCGTGCCGTCAGGGGTGTTGTCCCGGGAGTTGGCGACCATCCCGATGAACCGGCCGTTGCGGTCGGTGACCGGGCCGCTGCCGCGGCAGTGCCCGGCGGAGAAGGCGATCCGGGCGGCCTCGTCGACGAACCCGACGGTGCACACCGTGGTGTCCTGCCGGATCTCCATGCCCGGATGGACCACGACGTCCTCTGCCGCGGCCGCCGGGGCAGCGGCCAGTGCGGAGACCAGTGCGACGCCGGCCGTTGTGACGCCGAGCAGCTGTTGGTTCAGTGGGCGCACGCTACACCTCGATCGGTCGGCGACGGCGTCGTCCGACGCGGTCGCAAAACTGTGTCGACTGTGTATCGGTGCACGGCCGCTGGTGTTACCGATGTGATCGGTGATGCGCTCGCGCCGGCCGAAACCCCAGCTCAGAGCAGTTTGATGACCTGTCCGACCTCGATGTGGTCGGGGTTGGCGATGTTGTTCGCCGCGGCGAGTTCGGGGTAGCGCTTGCCGTCGCCGAGGAACTTTTCGGCAATCTTGAACAGCGTGTCGCCGGCCACCACGGTGTAGGTCTTGACCTCGTTGGCCACCGGGGCGACCGCCGGCGCGTCCTGCGGTGCCGGCGGCGGCGGCGCGTCGGTCTCGGTCCGCGAGGACCAGGCCGCGCCGTCGGCGGCGTACAGCACCAGGTTGCGGTCGTCCTGCAGGACCAGTTTCACGCTCTTCTTGCCCTTGGTGTCGCTGTGCCAGACCGGCTTGTCACCGGCATAGACCACGAAGTTGCCGTCGGACTGGACCTCGGCCCGGTCGGCGCCCTGCCCGTTGGTGCTCGTCGCCCAGACCGCCTCTCCCCGGGCGGCCAGAACCAGGTTCCCGTCCTCCTGCAGGGTCAGGGTGTAGGCGCCGTTGGGCGAGGTGAGCGCGTCGCCGCGACCCAGTTTCTGCCCGGCCGAAAGTGTGTCTCCCACGAGTCTGTTACCTCCTGTTGGCCGCCCGCCTGCCGGGGCGTGCGACCGCGAGCCTACTGGAACCCGACCCGGTGGCTGATCGGGAGTCGAAGCCCTGTCCGGGCCGGCCGAGGACACCCGTGGATGGATCACCCATCGGGTGGGCTACCAACGCAGACCTCCCTCCCCGCGACCATCTCGCAAAACCGGTCCGCGACTACCCCCGGGCGGGGATTCTGGACCGGTGGCCGCGGCCCGAGCGGCCCGGCGAGAGGTGTCGGATGCGCGGTTGGCTGTTGCTGCTGGGGGCGGTCGCCACCGAGATCACCGGCACGCTGTCGCTGCGGGCCTCCCAGGACCACACCCTGTGGCTGGCAGTCGTCGTGGCCGGCTATCTGTCATCGTTCTACCTGCTCAGCCGGGTTCTGCGGGCCGGAATGCCGGTCGGGGTGGCCTACGGCATCTGGGCGGCGCTGGGCACCGCGATCACCGCCGTCGCGGCCGCCGCGCTGTTCGGCGATCCGTTCACCGGCCCGATCGCGGCCGGCATCGGGCTCATCATCGCCGGGGTGCTGCTCGTCGAGTTCGGTGCCCACGCGGCGAGCCGGAGCGGCTCGTGAGCTGGCTGACGCTGGCCGGAGCGATCGTGCTCGAGGTCTTCGCCACGCTCTCCCTGCGGGCCTCGGAGGGATTCCGCCGGCGGCGCTGGATGGCGCCGGTGATCCTGGGCTACACCGCTTCCTTCACGATGCTGTGGGTCACGCTGCGGCTGGGCATGCCGGTGGGGGTGGCCTACGGGGTGTGGTCGGCCTGCGGGGTGGCGCTGGTGGCCGTCCTGGCCCGTGCGCTGTTCGCCGAACCGCTCTCGGCGACGATGCTGGCCGGCATCGCCCTGATCATCGGCGGGGTGCTGACCATCCAGCTCTCCGGCGCGGCCGGCTGACCGGCCGGAACCGATACCGCCGCGACGGGGCGGCTCCGGGAGCAGGATGACCACCATGACGTCGCTGAGGGCCCTGGCCGAACGGCTCGGGGTGGCTTGCGCCTACCACGACTGGACCGGCAACTTCCTGACCGTGCCGAACGAGACCGTGGTGGCCGTCCTCGCCGCGCTGGGAATCCGCGCCGGCACCGAAGAGGAACGGACCGAGGCGATCCGCGAGCAGGATCGCCGGTACTGGTCGCGACCCCTGCCGCCGGCCGTCGTCACCCGGTCCGGTTCGGAGTCGACGTTCTGGGCTCACGTCACCCACGGCGCCCCGGCACAGGTGTGGGTGGTCCTCGAGGACGGGACCCACCGCGGCGAGGTGCGCCAGGTGGACAACTTCACCGCGCCGTTCGACCTCGACGGCCGTCTGGTCGGCGAAGCCAGCTTCGCGCTGCCCACCGACCTCCCGCTGGGGTACCACCGGCTGCACCTGAAATCGGGTGCCGAGGAATCCGACACCTCGCTGATCGTGACCCCGGCCTGGCTGGGGCTGCCGGCCCGGATGGGCGCACGGCGGGCGTGGGGCCTGGCGACCCAGCTCTACAGCGTGCGTTCGCGCGGTTCCTGGGGCATCGGCGACCTGGCCGACCTGGCCGACCTGGCGGTGTGGGCCGGCGCCCGGCACGGGGCCGACTACGTTCTGGTCAACCCGCTGCACGCCGCCGCGCCGGTGGCCCCGATGGAACCCTCCCCCTACCTGCCGACCTCCCGCCGGTTCGTCAGCCCGCTGTATCTGCGGGTGGAGGCGATCCGGGAGTTCGCGTCGCTGTCCGGACGCAAGCGGGTGCGGGCGCTGCGCGACAGCCTGAACACCGGCCCGGCCGCCGCGACGACGATCGACCGCGACTCCGCCTGGACGGCCAAACGGGCTGCGCTGGCGATGATCTACCGCGTACCGCGATCGGCGGGGCGCGAGCTGGCCTTCGAGGCGTACCAGCGGCGCGAGGGCAGCGCGCTGGACGACTTCGCCCTCTGGTGCGCGCTGGCCGAGCGACACGGCGGCGACTGGCGCCGGTGGCCGCGGGGAATGCGGCATCCGGCCGACCCCGAGGTCGCCGCCTTCGCGGCGCGGCACCGCGACGAGGTGGACTTCCACCGCTGGCTGCAGTGGCAACTCGACGAGCAGCTGGCCGCGGCACAGTCGCAGGCCGTGGGAGTGGGGATGACGCTGGGCGTCATGCACGACCTCGCCGTCGGCGTGCATCCCAGCGGGGCCGACGCGTGGGCACTGCAGGACGTGCTGGCGCTGGGTGTCAGCGCCGGGGCCCCGCCCGACGAGTTCAACCAGCTGGGCCAGGACTGGTCCCAGCCACCGTGGCGGCCCGACCGCCTCGCCGAGCTTGGCTACCAACCGTTCCGGGCCCTGATCCAGGCCGTCCTGCGGCATGCGGGCGGCGTCCGCATCGACCACATCATCGGGCTGTTCCGGCTGTGGTGGATTCCGCACGGCGCGGCCCCGACCGAGGGCGCCTACGTCCGCTACGACCACGACGCGATGATCGGGATCGTGGCGCTCGAGGCGCACCGTGCCGGTGCGGTGGTGGTCGGCGAGGACCTGGGCACCGTCGAGCCGTGGGCGCGGGACTACCTGCGCGAACGCGGCGTGCTGGGCACCTCGATCCTGTGGTTCGAACTCAACCCGGGCAGCCGGCGCCCGCTGGAGGCCGGTCGCTGGCGGGAACTGTGCCTGTCCTCGGTGACCACCCACGACCTGCCACCGACACCGGGATACCTTGCGGGGGAACATATCCGGCTGCGCCACGCTCTGGGTCTGCTGACCCGGCCGGTCGACGACGAACTGGCCGACGACCGCGCCGAACGGGACGCCTGGATGGCCGAGTTGCGCGGCGCCGGACTACTCGGCGCCGACGCCGACGAATGCGATGTCGTCCTCGCGCTCTACCGGTACCTGGGCCGCACTCCCTCCCGACTGCTCGCGCTGGCGCTGACCGACGCCGTCGGGGAGCGGCGCACCCAGAACCAGCCCGGCACCACCGACGAGTACCCCAACTGGCGGGTCCCGCTGGGCGGCCCCGACGGCGAGCCGCTGTGGCTGGGGGGCGGCTTGGGGCGGCCGGGGGCGGGGCGGGGGGGGGCCCGGCCGTCGTTTGCGCGGGCGGCGCCGCCGAGCGGCCCGGCCCCTGGGCCGG
>CAYXOM010000180.1:0-6996 GCA_964466565.1 uncultured Mycobacterium sp. | reverse complement strand
AGCCGCCCGGCGGCGGCGGGGGGTAGCCGCCCGGCGGCGGCGGGGGGTAGCCGCCCGGCGGCGGCGGGGGGTAGCCGCCCGGTGGGGGTCCCGGCGGTTGTTCGGTCATGTCGAGCCTCTCAGGGACGGTGTCGATGCACGTCGCGCAGCGGGGCTACCCTAACCCGGCGGTGGCGACCCGGCCGGACCACCGTGTGCTCAGCGCCGCCGCTGCCCCTCGGACAGGAAGCCCAGCAGGTCGTGGCGGGTGATTACGCCCACCGGTTTGCCATCCTCGACGACCATCACCGCGTCGGCCTCGCGCAGCGCGGCCGCCGCGGAGCCGAGGTGATCCCCCGCACCGATCAGCGGCAGGGGCGGGCTCATGTGCACCGACACCGCGTCGGCGAGTTTGGCCCGGCCCTCGAAGACCGCCGAGAGCAGCTCGCGCTCGGACACGCTGCCGGCCACCTCCCCGGCCATCACCGGCGGCTCGGCGCCGACCACCGGCATCTGCGAGACGCCGTACTCACGCAGGATCCCGATCGCGTCGCGCACCGTCTCCGAGGGGTGGGTGTGCACCAGGTCGGGCAGCCCGCCGGACTTGCCGCGCAGCACGTCGCCGACGGTCGGCTCGGGCCTGGTCTCGTCCAGCGGGGACCGCAGGAACCCGTAGGACGACATCCAGGCGTCGTTGAAGACCTTCGACAGGTATCCGCGCCCGCCGTCGGGCAGCAGGACCACGACCAGTGCCTCCGGTCCGGCGCGCCGGGCGACCTCCAACGCGGCCACCACCGCCATGCCGCAGGAACCGCCGACGAGCAGGCCCTCCTCCCGTGCCAGCCGCCGGGTCATGTCGAAGGAGTCGGCGTCGGAGACGGCGATGACCTCGTCGGCGACCGACGGGTCGTAGGCCGCCGGCCAGAAGTCCTCCCCGACGCCCTCGACCAGATAGGGCCGGCCGCTGCCGCCGGAGTAGACCGAGCCCTCCGGGTCGGCGCCGACGATGCGCACCCGGCCTCCGGAGACCTCCTTGAGGTAGCGCCCCGCCCCGGTGATGGTGCCGCCGGTCCCGACGCCGGCCACGAAGTGGGTGACCGCGCCGCCGGTGTCGGCCCAGATCTCCGGCCCGGTGGTCTCGTAGTGGCTGGCCGGGCCGGTCGGATTGGAATACTGATCCGGCTTCCAGGCTCCGTCGATCTCGCGGACGAGCCGGTCGGACACGCTGTAGTAGCTGTCGGGGTGATCGGGCGCGACCGCCGTCGGGCAGACCACGACTTCGGCTCCGTAGGCCCGCAGGACGTTCTGCTTGTCCTCGCTGACCTTGTCCGGGCACACGAAGACGCACCGGTAGCCGCGGCGCTGCGCGACCAGGGCGAGCCCCACCCCGGTGTTACCGGAGGTGGGTTCGACGATCGTGCCGCCCGGCTTGAGCGCGCCGGAGGCCTCGGCGGCGTCGATCATCTTGATCGCGATACGGTCCTTGGAACTGCCGCCGGGGTTGAGGTACTCGACCTTGGCGGCCACCGTCGCCGCGCCCTCGGGCACGACCGAGTTCAGGGCGACCAGCGGGGTGTTGCCGATCAGCTCACTGATGTGTCGAGCGATACGCATGTACCCATGGTGTCAGACCGCGGCCGGCGGAATCGGCGGGCCGGGGGTCAGCCGGTGGCTTCGCGGATGTACTCGCCGATCCGCCGCAGCGAGCGGGTGGCCTCGGGCACCAACGGGGCGGCCAGCTGGAAGTCGTGGATCTGGCCGGGCCATACCCGGAGCTCGGTGGCGCCCCCGGCCGCGGCCAGCCGGCGCGCGGCCAGCCGGGCGTCGTGCAGCAGCACCTCCGAGCCCGAGACGTGGATCAGGGTGCGGGGCAGCCCGGGCTCGATGTGGTCGAGCGGCTCGTACACACCCTCCGGCTCCCCGTCCAGGACGTTCTTCGCCGCCGCCCGGGCCACCAGAGCCACCAGCGCGTCGAAAGCCTTGGGCGGGAACATGGCATCGGTGTAGATGTTGGGGTGGGCCAGCTTCGGGTCCTTCTCCAGCTGGAGCAGCGGGGAGATCGCCACCATCGCCGCCGGGGTCTCCCCCTCGGCCTGCAGCCGCTGGGCGAGAGCCAGCGCCAGGTAGCCGCCCGCCGAATCGCCGGCCAGCACGATCTGGTCGGGCTCGTACCCACGCAGCCGCAGCCAGCGGTAGCCGTCGTAGCAGTCGTCCAGCGCCATCCCGACGGTGTGCTTGGGGATCAGCCGGTAGTCGACGACGAGCACCGGGGAGTCGGCGAACTTCGACAGCGCGACGGCGATCCGGCTGTGTGAATTGACCCCGCACGTCAGGAAGGCGCCGCCGTGCAGATAGAGCACGACCCGGCGGCGGCCGTCGGCCGGCAGCACCCCGGCTGCGCGGACCAGCTGGGCCGACGCGTGCGGCAGACCCACCGTGGCCCGCACCGTGCCCGGGGCGGGCAGCAGCGCGCGCGCGACGTGATCCACCAGACCAAACGGCCACGGCCAGTGCGGGACGTGGCTGAGCACCGCCAGCGCCGGCCACATCGTGGCGCGCGCCCCCAACGACACCAGCCGGGCGGCCAGGCTGGGTCCGTCCTCGATCACCTCGGTCGGGGCCGCGTCGCTGACGGGGTAACGGCGCGGGGGCGGCGGGGCGGGACGGGGGCGGCCGGAGGCCCGGGACAGCTTGCTGGGTGCGGTCATCGCAACGCTCCCTACGCCGTTGTGGGGTCACGTCACCGGGACGACGCGTCCCGGGATTCCAGAGTCGCACGTGTGACCCCTGCCACAGGAGCGATTGAACGATCTTTTGCCGATTCCGATACCCGCCCGTAACCGGATAGCCACCCCGGCGAACATCAATCCCGCACCCGGGCGGCCTAGACTCCTTTCGCGTGGGCGTTCGGATCCGGTCGACCCGTTCGCTGGTGATGGCGGGAGTGCTCGCATCGACCGGCGGGGTTGTGGTGGGCGCTCGCAGCCTGCTCACCGGCCAGGCCGTACAGGCCCGCACCCTGATCCCACGGGCCTGGGACATCCCGCCGCGGGCCGACGGCGTCTACACCGCCGGCGGCGGGCCTGTCGAACGCTTCGAACGAGGCGACCCCGTCGACACCCACCTGATGATCTTCGGCGACTCGACGGCGACCGGATACGGTTGCACCGACGCCGAGGAGGTGCCCGGGGTGCTGCTGGCCCGCGCACTGGCCGACCGGCGGGGAACCCGGGTGCGGCTGTCCACCAAGGCCATCGTCGGAGCGACCTCCAAGGGGCTGGCCGGCCAGGTGGACGCGATGCTGGTCGCCGGACCCGCCCCGGACGCTGCGGTGATCATGGTCGGCGCCAACGACGTCACCGCCCTCAACGGCATCGGGCCCTCGGCGCGGCGCCTGGGTGCCGCGGTGCGCCGACTGCGATCCGCCGGCGCGGTGGTGGTGGTCGGAACCTGTCCTGACCTGGGCGTGGTCACCGCGATCCCGCAGCCGCTGCGCTGGACCGCCCGCTCGATCGGTCTGCGGCTCGCCCGCGCCCAGGCGGCGGCGGTCGAGCAGGCCGGCGGCGCCGTCGTCCCGCTGGCCGCCCTGCTCACACCACACTTCCGCACCCGCCCCGAGCAGATGTTCGCCGCCGACCGCTTCCACCCCTCCGCCACCGGTTACGCCCTGGCGGCAGAGCAGTTACTGCCCGCGTTGTGCCTCGCCCTCGGGCACTCGGGTTAGGTTGGCAGCACCCCCACCCGCCCCGCCAGGAGTGCCACCATGCCCGAAGCCGTCATCGTCGCCACCGCACGCTCCCCCATCGGACGTGCCATGAAGGGCTCGCTGGTGTCGGTGCGGCCCGACGACCTCGCGGTCCAGATGGTGCGTGCCGCTTTGGCAAAGGTTCCCGAACTCGATCCCCGCGAGCTCGACGACCTGATGCTGGGTTGCGGCCAGCCGGCCGGCGAGGCCGGGTTCAACATGGCGCGCGTGGTCGCGGTCGAATTAGGCTATGACTTCCTGCCCGGGGTGACGGTGAACCGGTACTGCTCGTCGTCGTTGCAGACCACCCGGATGGCGTTCCACGCGATCCGGGCGGGCGAGGGGCACGCGTTCGTCTCGGCCGGCGTGGAGACGGTGTCGCGGTTCCTGCACGGCAGCGCCGACTCGTGGCCGCAGACCCGCAACCCGGTGTTCAACGCCGCCCGGGAGCGCGCCGACGCGGCCGCCGGCGGCGCGGACAGCTGGCATGATCCGCGGGAGGACGGCCAGCTGCCCGACGTGTACATCGCGATGGGGCAGACCGCCGAGAACGTCGCACTGCTCACCGGCATCAGCCGCGAGGACCAGGACCGCTGGGGGGTGCGTAGCCAGAACCGCGCCGAGGAGGCCATCAAGACCGGCTTCTTCGACCGGGAGATCTCGCCGGTGACGTGTCCGGACGGCACCGTGGTGTCCGCCGACGACGGGCCGCGGCCGGGCACCACCTACGAGAAGGTCAGCCAGCTCGCCCCGGTCTTCCGCCCCGACGGCACGGTGACCGCCGGCAACGCCTGCCCGCTCAACGACGGCGCGGCCGCGGTCGTGGTGACGTCCGACACCAGGGCTGCCGAACTGGGCCTGACCCCGCTGGCGCGCATCGTCTCCACCGGAGTGTCGGGACTGTCGCCGGAGATCATGGGCCTGGGTCCGGTCGAGGCGGTCGGCAAGGCCCTTGCTATCGCCGGGATGTCGGTCTCCGACATCGACCTGTTCGAGATCAACGAGGCCTTCGCGGTACAGGTGCTCGGTTCGGCCCGGGAACTGGGCGTCGACGAGGATCGGCTCAACGTCTCTGGCGGGGCGATCGCCCTGGGCCACCCATTCGGCATGACCGGGGCCCGGATCACCGCTACCCTGCTCAACAACCTGCGCACCCAGGACAAGACGCTGGGGGTGGAGACCATGTGCGTCGGCGGCGGGCAGGGCATGGCGATGGTCGTCGAGCGCCTCAGCTGAACCCGGCGACGAAAAAACCCCGCCGAAGCGGGGTTTTTCCGTCGTCGTGCCCCGGTTAGTCCTGCTTGAAGTAGCTGAGCAGACGGAGGATCTCGATGTACAGCCATACCAGGGTGACTGTCAGCCCGAGGGCGATACCCCAGGCCGCCTTCTCCGGCGCGCCCGCGCGGATCAGCTGATCGGCCGAGTCGAAGTCGACCAAGAAGCTGAAGGCCGCCAGGCCGATGCAGACCAACGAGAAGATGATCGCCAGCGTGCCGCCGGAGCGCAGGCCCATGCCGTCACCGCCACCGACCCCGAGCATCGCCATCACGAAGTTGCCGAGCATGAGCACCAGCACGCCGATCATGCCCGCGACCAGGAACCGGGTGAACTTCGGCGTGACCCGGATCGCGCCCGTCTTGTAGACCACGAGCATGCCGAAGAACACGCCGACGGTACCCAGAACGGCCTGGGTGATCAGCGCCCCGGCGTTGCCGCCGGCGACCACAACGTTGCCGAACACCCACGAGATCGCGCCGAGGAACAGGCCCTCGAGCGCGGCGTAGCTGAGCACGATGGCCGGGTTGTCCTGCTTGCGGCCGAAGGTTGCGACAAGCACCAGGGCCAGGCCGCCGAGCGCGCCCACCAGGGTGAACGGCATGGCCAGGCCCGGGCTGCCGCCGACGATGAAGTACGAGATGACCGCCACCACCGACAGCACGCCGAGGGTGATGCCGGTCTTGGTGACGACGTCGTCGATGGTCAGCGAACGGGAGACCCCGGACTGCGGGGTGGTGTAGGTCTGGGGATCGACCTGGTAGCCGACCTGCTGGGTGGCCCCGGCGATACCGGGTCCGAACTGCGCGTATCCGCCCGGCTGCTTGGGCAGCGAGCGGAGAATCGGGTTACTGGTCTCCCGCACCGTTGATCCTCTCCTTCTAGCAACACGTGGTGTTAACACCGTTTCAACGTGCGGCCGGACGGGTACGTTCCCGGCGACGGGGCACCTTCGATTCGTCATACCGCTGACCGCCATCACAGACAGTACCCGCACCCGGGCCGGGGCGCGATGACCTGATAGATGTGTGGTCGTCCCAGCGTCTCTCGCAGCGAAGGAGCAGCCCGTGCCAGCCGAGACCGACGAAGTTCTGGCTCGCGTCGAGGGCGGGGTCGGCCACCTGACCCTCAACCGACCGACGGCGATCAACTCCCTCAACCACGCCATGATCGGCGCCCTCGACACCGCCCTCACCGCCTGGGCCGGTGACGACGGGGTGGGCGCGGTGGTGCTGCGCGGCGCCGGGGAACGGGGCCTGTGCGCCGGGGGCGACGTGGTCGCGATCTACCGCAGCGCCAGAGCAGGCGGGGAGCAGGCCCGGCAATTCTGGTTCGACGAATACCGGCTCAACGCCCGCATCGGCCGCTACCGGAAGCCCTACGTCGCCGTGATGGACGGCATCGTGATGGGCGGCGGGGTGGGGGTCAGCGCGCACGGCAGCGTCCGGGTGGTCACCGAGACCTCCAAGGTCGCGATGCCGGAGGTGGGCATCGGCTTCATCCCCGATGTCGGCGGCACCCTGCTGCTGTCGCGGGCACCCGGGCTGCTGGGCCTGCACGCCGCCCTCACCGGGGCGCCCTTCGGCGCCGCCGACGCGATCGCCCTGGGGTTCGCCGACTTCTTCGTGCCGCAGGCCGACCTCGACTCGTTCGTCGCCGCGGTCGCCGACGACGGCGTCGAACAGGCCGTGCGCCGCCATGCGGGCGAACCGCCGCCCGGCCGGTTCGCCGCCTGGCGGGACTGGATCGACAACTGCTATCGCGCCGGCACCGTCACCGCGATCCTGGCGGCGCTGCGCGCGAGCGGCGAGGGCCCGGCGCGCGAGGCGGCCGACCTGATCGCGACCCGCTCCCCCATCGCGCTGGCGGTCACCCTGGCCTCGGTACGGCGGGCCGCGGGCCTGGCGAGCCTCGAGGATGTCCTGGTGCAGGAGTACCGGGTGTCGTGCGCGTCGCTGCGCTCGCACGACCTCGTGGAAGGTATCCGGGCGCAACTG
>CAYXOM010000179.1:0-1910 GCA_964466565.1 uncultured Mycobacterium sp. | reverse complement strand
CGCTCGGCCAGGCCGGTCGCCGCGGCCAGGCCCGCGATCCCGCCGCCGACGACCACGACGTGCGGCACCGACGCCAGGGAGCCGGCATCGGGTAGGCCGGGCACAGCCGGGTGGCTGACCCGGCGGGGGTCCCTCATCTCGGGGCCTCTCCCAGGAAGGTGTGAACGATGTTGCGCTGCCAACCCGGCATCGTCTCGCTGTGCACCCCGGCGAACCCCGCCGCACCCAGACGGCGCTGGAACTCAGCGGCGCCGTCGAAGGTGCGCACACTGCGCCACAGGTGCCGGTACAGGGTGCTGTCGCGGGTCCGTCGCCGGCCCGACGGGATGATGATCCCCCAGCACACCGCGTCCCAGATCGCCCGCGCCGCGCGGCTGTCGCGCACCGAGTACTCGTGCACGGCCAGCGGCGCGCCCGGGGTGAGCAGACCGCGGAACCGCCGCAACTGGGCGTCCGGGTCGGACAGGTTCCGCAGCAGGTAGGCCGCCAGGACTCCGTCGAACGGACCGCGCACGCCGGCCTGCTCCAGATCCTCGATCGGGGTGTGAACGAAGCGCACCGAATCCGGCCACGTCTTCGCCCGGGCCTGTTCGAGCATCCCGGCCGAGGCGTCCACCGCGACGATCTCAGCCTGCGGGGCGGCCTCGAGCAGCGCCGCTGTCGACGCGCCCGTCCCACATCCGGCGTCGAGCAGTCGCAGTCCCCGGCCCGATCCGGGGATGCGCATCCGGCGTGCCGAGATCCGCAGGTGATCGTGGTAACCGGGGTTGGCCTCGACCAGGCGGTCGTAGGCGTCGGCGCCGACGTCGAACGCTGCGGGCACCTCGGTCTTGGGCAGCCCGTCGTGGCCGACGCTCACGCAGCCCCCCACATCGCGCCGCCGCCGGTCCGCGCGGCGATCCGGCGGGCCCGGCGGGCCCGGACCAGACCACCGGTGAACACCCGCAGTCGGCGCCCGACGCCGACCGAGGCCCGCTGGCCGAACACCTCGAAGTCGATCGCCTCGATCCGGTCGAGGATCTCCGAGTAGAGGGTGAACGCGGTGGCCACGCACGGCCGGGACTGCGGCGCCAGCAGGGCGATGCCCTTGCGCGCCTCGCGGTAGATCCCCCTGGTGGTGGCGTGCTGGGCCCGCAGCGCGTCGCGCACCCGGGCGTCGGCGCGCCCGTGGTCGTGGCACCACGTCAGCAGCTCGCGGTCCACGCCGAAGGCTTGGAGTTCGTCGGCCGGCAGGTACACCCGGTTGCGCTGGAGGTCCTCGTCGATGTCACGCAGGAAGTTGGTGAGCTGGAAGGCCTGCCCCAGCGCCGCGGCGTAGGGCTCGGCGTCCCGTTGCTGCCCGACCGTGCCCAGGATCGGCAGCATCTGCAACCCGATCACCTCGGCGGACCCGCGCATGTACCGGTTGAGTGCCTCACGGTCGGGGTAGTCGGTGACGGTCAGGTCCATCCGCATCGAGGCCAGGAAGTCGTCGAAGAGGTTCAGCGGGATCCGGTAGGCGGCGGCGGTGTGCAGCACGGCCGGCAGCACCGGCTCGACGCCCTCGGTGTCGCCGTTGAAGAACCGGGTGGCCAGCTGGTCCAGCCGGGCCTCACGCTCGCCGACCGTGGCCTCCGACTGCAGGTCGTCGAGGATGTCGTCGGCGTAGCGGGCGAAGCCGTAGAGGGCGTGTACCGCCGGCCGCTGGGACGGCGCCAGCAGCCGGGTGGCCAGGAAGTAGGTCCGCCCGTGCTGGGCGTTGAGCCGGCGGCAGTAGCGGTAGGACTCCCGCAGCCGCTCGTCGCCGATACCGGCCGCGTGCAGTTCGGTGTCGGTCATGCTCCCACCTGCTTGCCCGAAGAGGTGATCGTCCGGCGCTGCGCGGGCCGGCGGACCGGCCCGGTGACCCGCTCGGCGGCCAGCCGGCCCGA
>CAYXOM010000178.1:0-15231 GCA_964466565.1 uncultured Mycobacterium sp. | reverse complement strand
ACGCAAACGCCCCGCCCCGCCCGGGGTGTGGAGATCTTGGGGTTGGGCTCGCCCCCGGGCGCAAGCTTGTCGGATGCGCGTGGACCGGCTCGGTGCACTGGGTTCGGCCGCCGATGTGCTGCGCGCGGTCGACGCCGGCGCCCGGTGTCAAGGCCTGCCCCCACCGGCGGCCCTGACGGGTGAGTGGTTCGGCTCGCGCGCGGTGATCGCGCCCAGCCTCGACGCCCGCCCGGTCGACCCGGCAACGGTGTTCGGCGTGACGCCGGGGTCGCGCGTCGACGCGGTCGGCGGGGGCTGGATCGGCTACCTGTCCTACCCGGACCGGGGCTCCGACGGTGGCCCCCCGCGCATTCCGGAGGCCGCGGGCGGCTGGACCGACCGCGTGCTGCGCCTGGATTCCACCGGCACCTGGTGGCATGAAAGCCTTTCCGGAACAACACTTCCCGCGTGGCTCGCCACGGCGCTGGAGTCCGCCGCGCCGCCCCGGGAGTACGCTATAACCTGGCGGCAGCCCGACATCGCCGGCCACCGCGCCGGGGTACTGGACTGCCTCGAAGCCATTGCGGCCGGGGAGATCTACCAGGCCTGTGTCTGCACGCAGTTCACCGGAACCGCCTCCGGCTCGCCGCTGGACTTCTTCGCCGATCTCGCAGACCGCACCGATCCGGCGCGCGCGGCCTACCTGGCCGGCGACTGGGGTGCGGTGGCCTCGCTATCACCGGAGTTGTTCCTGCGCCGCACCGGGGAAGAGGTGATTTCCAGCCCGATCAAAGGCACTCTGCCCCTCGACGCCGACCCGGCCACGTTGCGGGCGTCGGCCAAAGACATCGCCGAGAACATCATGATCGTCGATCTGGTGCGCAACGATCTGGGCCGGGTCGCCGACACCGGGAGCGTCACCGTCCCCGAGTTGCTCTCCGTGCGGGCGGCTCCCGGGGTGTGGCACCTGGTGTCGACGGTGGCGGCACGAGTGGCTCGGGCAGTGTCCATCGCTGACCTGCTGGCGGCCGCGTTCCCCCCGGCGTCGGTGACGGGGACGCCCAAAGACCGGGCCCGGCAACTCCTGTCGCAGTGGGAACCGCACCGGCGCGGCGTGTACTGCGGCACCGTCGGGATGGCCTCGCCGGCCGCGGGTACCGAACTCAACGTCGCGATCCGGACCGTGGAGTTCGACTCCGACGGCGGTGCCGTCCTCGGCGTCGGCGGCGGAATCACGGCCGATTCCGATCCGCGGGCCGAGTGGCGCGAGTGCCTCGACAAGGCCGCGGCCGTGGTCGGTCAGGACAACCGGGCGCGCAGCACGGCCTCGTAGAGTTCGCGCCGCGACACCGGATACGCCGCAGCCACCCGCGCGCAGGCGTCTTTGACCCCCATCCCCCCGGACATCAGGGTCGCCACTTCGTCCACCAGCGACTCGGGGTCGGCGGAGGCGATCGAGCCGGCGAGTACCACGGTGATCTCGCCGAGTACGCCGCCGGCCGCCCACGCGGCCAGCTCCCCCAGTGCGCCGCGCCGGACCTCCTCGTGGGTCTTGGTCAGCTCCCGGCAGACGACCGCACGCCGTCCGGTGCCGAGCACCTCGGCGGCGTCGCGCAGGCAGGCGGCCAGGCGCCGCGGCGACTCGAAGAACACCACGGTGCGAGGCTCGGCGGCCAGGCCCGACAGCCAGGTCCGGCGCGCGGACGGGCGCCGGGGCGGGAACCCCTCGAAGCAGAACCGGTCGGCGGGCAGTCCCGAGACCGCCAGGGCGGTGGTCACCGCCGACGGCCCGGGCAGGCAACTCACGGTCAGGCCGGCCTCGGCACAGGCGGTCACCAGCCGATAACCCGGATCGTTGATCAGCGGGGTCCCGGCGTCGCTGACCAGCAGGACGGTGGCGCCCGAACGGATCTCGGCGAGCAACCGTGGCACCCGGTCCGACTCGTTTCCGTCGAACAGGCTCACCACCCGCCCGCCGATCGTCACTCCCAGCGCGGCGGCCAGGGCGCGGACGCGCCGGGTGTCCTCGGCGGCCACCACGTCGGCGCCGGACAGAGCGGCGGCCAGCCGGCCCGAGGCGTCGGCGGGCTGACCCAGCGGCGTGGCACCGAGGAGCAGACGACCGGCGGGCACGCCGCTCAGCCTACGATCGCTGACGATGACGACCCTGACCGACGACCGGGTGACCGGGCGGCACACCCCGCCGCTGGTCAGCCCCGCACCCCTGGCCCCGGTCCCGGACTTCGGCCCCACCGACCGGCGCCGGGGCTGGCTGGCGACCGGCGTCCTGGCAGCGCTGGCCGCCCTGACCCGGTTTCTGAACCTGGGCTCCCCCACCGACGCCGGCACGCCGCTGTTCGACGAGAAGCACTACGCTCCCCAGGCCTGGCAGCTGCTGCACAACTTCGGCGTCGAGGACAACCCGGGTTTCGGCCTGGTGGTGCACCCCCCGGTCGGCAAACAGCTCATTGCGGCCGGCGAGGCGCTGTTCGGCTACACCGGGCTGGGCTGGCGGCTGACCAGTGCGGTGTTCGGCGTGATCCTGGTGGTCCTCGTGGTGCGAATCGTCCGCCGGATCACCCGGTCGACCCTGACCGGGGCCATCGCCGGACTGCTGCTGGTGGCCGACGGGGTGAGCTTCGTGGCCTCGCGGACTGCTCTGCTGGACATCTTCATGACGGTGTTCGTGGTCGCGGCCTTCGGTGCGCTGATGGTCGACCGCGACCAGGTGTGCGAGCGGATGTACAACGCACTGGCCGAGGGGCGAATCGCCGAGACGCCCTGGGGCCCGAGATTGGGGGTGCGGTGGTGGCGATTCGGCGCCGGCGTCGCCTTGGGGCTGGCCTGCGCGACCAAGTGGTCCGGGCTCTACTTCGTGGCCTTCTTCGGGCTGATGTCACTGGCCCTGGACGTCGCCGCCCGGCGATCCCACGGGGTGCCGCGGCCGTGGGCCGGGACCCTGCGGCGCGACCTCGGCCCGGCCTCCTATGCGCTGGGCCTGATCCCGGCGGCGGTTTACCTGCTGTCCTACGCGCCGTGGTTCGCCTCGGAGACCGCGATCAACCGGTACGAGGCGGGCCGGGCGATCGGTGAACGACAGTGGTTCCAGCCACCGGATGCGCTGCGCTCGCTATGGCACTACACCTACAAGGCGTATCACTTCCACTCCACGCTGACCAACGCCGAGGGCAACCACCACCCCTGGGAATCCAAGCCGTGGACGTGGCCGATGTCGCTGCGCCCGGTGCTCTACGCCATCGACAACCAGGACGTGCCCGGATGTGGTGCGGCGTCCTGCATCAAGGCGGTGCTGCTGATCGGCACGCCGGCGCTGTGGTGGCTGGCGGTTCCGGTGCTGGGCTACGCCGTCTGGCGCGCGGCGGTCCGGCGCGACTGGCGCTACGCGGTGGTGCTGGTCGGCTACTGCGCCGGCTGGCTGCCGTGGTTCGCCGCCGTCGACAGGCAGATGTATTTCTTCTATGCGGTCACCATGGCCCCGTTCCTGGTCATGGCCATCGCCCTGATCCTCGGCGACATCCTCCACCAGCCGACCCGCGACGCCGAACGGCGAACGCTCGGGGTCGCGGTGGTCAGCTGCTACGTCGCTCTGGTCATCACCAACTTCGCCTGGTTGTTTCCCATCCTCACCGGCATGCCGGTGTCTCCGGCCACCTGGAACCTGCAGATGTGGCTGCCCAGCTGGCGGTAGCGCCAGATCAACGCCAGGGCTGTGCTCTGAGTGCCATCCACAGCCCTGGTGTCGATGTGAACGCCCGGCGCCGAGGGCCACGCCAGTATCGGCACCCATGGCGTTCATCGGAAGCGAGGCAGTGCGCAGCGGACGGCTCACCCGGGGTCGGCTGCGCTGGAACTACTCAGCCATTCACCCCGACGTGTACGTCGAGAAGGGCGTGCGTCGCTCCCTGGCGGTGAACGCCGAGGCGGCCGCCCTGTGGGCGCCCGGCGGCATCATCACCGGCCGGGAGGCGGCAGCACTGCACGGTGCTCGCTTCGTCGACGACGACGTCCCGATCGAGGTCATCGCACACAGCCGGCGCCCGCGCCCCGGCGTCATTGTCCGATCCGAGCGGATCGCCGCCGACGAGACCATGCCGCTGGGTGGGCTGACCGTGAGTACGCCGGTGCGCACCGCCCTGGATCTGGCCAGGCACCTGCCCCGGACCCAGGCGGTCGCCCACCTCGACGCCCTTGCCGCCGCCACCGGCCTGACCCCGCCGGACGTCCTCTCCCTCGCCCGGCGCTATCCCGGGGCGCGCGGCATCCGCCGGGCCCGGCAGAGGATTCCCCTGCTGGACCCCGGCGCTGGGTCTCCGCGCGAGTCCTGGTTGCGACTGCTGGTGATCGACGCGGGCTTCCCGAGGCCCGAAACGCAGGTCGAGGTCCGCCACGGGGGGTTCGTCGCCTTCGTGGACCTGGGCTGGCGCGAGGCGAAGATCGGCCTGGAGTACGACGGGGACCACCACCTCTCGCAGCGGCGCCACTACGTCAAGGACATCTCCCGCCACGAGACCCTGGACCGACTGGGCTGGTTGGTCATCCGGGTGGTCAGGGAACACGGCCGGGCCTTCATCCTCAAGCGGCTCGATGAGGCGTTCCGGCGGGCCGCGAGATCGACCTGAGGGTCGTGATCGGGAGTTCATCCACGACCCTGGGGTTGATCTCGCAGGGGGCTACCGGGGGTCGCGGGCGATCGGGCAGGACATGCACCGGGGCCCGCCCCTGCCGGTCCCCAGCTCCGCGGCCTCGATGGCCAGCACCTCGATGCCCGCGTCGGCGAGCCTGGCGTTGGTCTCGGTGTTGCGCTCGTAGGCCACCACCACCCCCGGCGCAAGGGCCAGGGTGTTGTTCCCGTCGTCCCACTGCTCGCGCTCGGCGGTGACGGGGTCCAGCCCGGTGTCGATGACCCGCAGCCGGTCGATGCCCATGGCCCGCGCAGCCGCCTCCACGAACGGGGCCTCGCCGCGGATCCTCACGCCGTGCGGGTCCCGCGACAGTGTGTAGGCCGACAGCGAGCCCACGACGTTGGGGTACATCACCACCGCATCGACGTCGACCATGGTGCAGACGGTGTCCAGGTGCATGGTGGCCCTCTCCTGGGCGATCGGCACGGCCAGCACCGTGTGGGCCAGGCCGTCTTCGAAGAGGCTGCGCGCCAGGGCTTCCGCCCCAGCCGCAGTGGTGCGCTCCCCCACCCCGACAGCCACCACCCCGGGTGCCAGCAGCAGCACATCGCCGCCCTCCACCGGTGCGGTGTGGGACTCATAGGCCCGACGGACCCCGAGGAACCGCGGATGATGGGCGTAGATCAGGTCGGTCAGGGAGGCCTCCCGCGACCGGGCGGGCAACGCCAGCGAGGTGATCGCGAAGCGCGGGCCGATCCAGAACGACGAGTCCCGGGTGAACATCAGGTTGGGCAGCGGTTCGATGACGAAGTCGCCGCCCTGGTGCATCCGGCGCACCAGCGAGACATCGGGGCCGGTGTCGGTGAAGGGCAGCTCGGAAAAGGTCATGCCGGCGATCAGGATGCGGGCCAGGTCGCCGGGCGGCAGGCCGCGAAGATAGGCGGCGAGCTCGCCGGCCAGCGGGACGCCCAGCCGGCGCGCGTCGACCGCCGCGGCGATGCCCTGCATGCGCGCCGCGCCGCTGGCGAGTGCCTCGCTGAGCAGATCGGCCAGCAGCAACACCTCCACCCCGCGGGTCCGCAACACCGCGGCGAACGCGTCGTGCTCCTGCTGGGCCCGGGCCACCCACGGCAGGCCGTCGAAGAGCAGCGCGTCGTTGTTGCGTGGCGTGAGTCTCCTGAGCTCCTCACCGGGCCGGTGCAGGATCACCGCCCGAAGCCGGCCCACTTCGGAGTCGGTGCCCAGGACGAGAGTCACCGCCAGCACCCTATCGCCTAGCCCGGCGGTGTCCGGACCGCCGGCACCTGACAGAATGAGGCCTGGGCACCGATTGCAAGGAGAATGACGATGGCCGCACGCAAGACCGCCGCGAAAGGTTCCACCACGACGATCGACATCGGGATCAAAGACGCCGACCGCGCCAAGATCGCCCGCGGGCTCTCGGAATTCCTCGCCGACAGCTACGCCGTCTACCTGATGACCCACAACTTCCACTGGAACGTGACCGGACCGCAGTTCAACAGCCTGCACGCGATGTTCATGGACCAGTACACCGAACAGTGGGCGGCCATCGACCTGATCGCCGAGCGGATCCGCTCCCTGGGCTTCCCGGCACCGGGAACCTACGCGGAGTTCGCCAAACTGGCCTCGATCGCCGAGGTGCAGGGAGTGCCGAAGGCCGAGGACATGGTCCGGCACCTCGTCGCCGCGCAGGAGGCGGTGGCCCGCACCGCGCGCCGGGTGTTCCCGCTCGCCGACTCCGCCAACGACCAGCCCACCGCGGATCTACTGACCCAGCGCCTCGAGGTGCACGAGAAGACCGCCTGGATGCTGCGCAGCCTGCTCGAGAACTGATCAGGAACGGATGGCGTTGACCCCGGCGACCAGCAGGTCCCGAGCCCGTTGGGTGTCGACCGGTGTCACCGGCCTGCCCGGCAGCACCAGCGGATTGGCCGAGACGATCACCTGGTAGTCCCCGAAATGGGCCGAGTAGTTGTACACCTCGCCGATCCGGGTCTTGCCGTCCACCACCGTCTGCACCACTCGGTGCACCCCGATCGTCTCGGCGCCCTCGATGGGCGGCACCTCGACCACCTCGACCACTCCGCTGGCCGCCCCTCCCGCGAAGGAGACCCGGCGGCATTCGGGTCCGGGTTCCACCACCGGGACGGCCTCGCTGGTCTCGACCGCGATCACGATGAAACGGTTCCCGGCGCCCTCGGCGGACACCGCGGCCATGTTTCCCTCGGTCCCCGGCGGCACCAGCTGCCCGGTGGCGAACTGTCCGCAGGAGGCCGGGTCGAACCGGACCCCGTCGGGTAACCGCTGGCCTGCCAGGACCCGGGGGTCGATGCCGGCCGGCGCGACCTCGGTCACCTCGAACTCCGGGCCGAAGCTGGACCGCAGGTCGGCGATCCCGGCGATATCGGCCACCGGCTGCGGATCGCCCGCGGCGCAGCCGGCAAGCACAGCGACGCCGGCGACGGCCGCCCCCAGGCGCGCCCTCATCGGTTGAGCCGCCAGATGTCGGCCGAGAGCACCGTGGCGAATCCGCACCACGCCGGGTAGGCGGCCAGCGCCGCGCCGTACTTCGGGTCGGCTTTGGCGGCGCGCCGGGTGAGGTCGGCACTGCTCACGGTGAGCGCCGCGGCCGCCAGCGCCGCGGCGCCCAGGCGGTGGCGGCCGAAGAACACCCAGCTCCAGCCGGCGTTGAGCACCAGGTTGGCGCCCAGGGCGAGGCCGAACGCCCGCGCCTCGCCGGCCCGGCCCTGATCGTGCAGCCGGTTGATGGAGGCCGCCGTGGTGACCGCGATGTCGGTGTACAGCGCGGTCCAGGCGATCGGGAACACCGCGTTGGGTGGCACGTAGCGCGGCTTGCGGATCCGGGTGTACCAGTCGCCGACGCCGCGACTGGTTGACAGTCCCCCGGCCACCGCGGCCGCCGCGGCGGCCAGGCCGGTTCCCACGAGGGTCTTGCGGGTCTTGCGCATTCCGGGAAACCTACCCGCGTCCCGGCGCGGTCAACCGACCGCCCGGATCACCTGGCGGGTCGCCGCGCGGATCTGCGCGGCCACGCCGGCGTGGATGCGCAGTTGGTCGTCTCCGGGGACGTCGAACACGGTGGTGATCACACCCGGCTCGTCGCGTTCCCACTGCGCGCCGAACCGGTCGAGGATGGCCCTCATGGCCTGATTCTCGGCGAGCAGCCGGGCGGTGAACCGGCGGACACCCTCCACCCGGGCCGCGATGATCAGGGCATCCATCAGCAGGGTGCCGATCCCGCGGCCCTGGTATCCGTCGGCCACGATGAACGCGATCTCGGCCACCGCCGGGTCGTCGGGGTCCCGCACGAAGCGCGAATCGGCGACCACCGGGCCGCCGGCGCCGTCGACGAGCACCCAGACGAAATGATCGATGTAGTCGACCTGGAAGAGATAGTCCATCAGCGCCGGACTCGGCGCCCGGGTCGACATGAAGCGCCGGTAGAGGGTCTCGCTGGAGAACTCGACCGCCGGGCTCCGGGAGCGTTCGCCGTCCCCGGGCAGCACGGGCCGCAGCAGCAACCCGGTGCCGTCGGCCAGCCGGACGTCGACCGGTCGGATGAAGGCGGCGAGCCGCTGGCGCGCGGTGCGCAACAGGCGCTCGCTCACCCCGGGGAGGTCGGCCACGGCGGCGAAGGCCTTCTCGTCGCCGATGTAGCCGGCCACCGTCTCCACGGCGGTGACGGTCGCGGTGCGAGGCTTGTCGCGCAGGAGGGCGATCTCACCGACGATCGCCCCGGGGCCGAGGTCGTCGAGGATCTCGCCGTCGTGGCTGACCTCCGCGCGACCCGATCCGATCAAGACGAATGACAGCGCCCGTTCACCCTGGCGCATGAGCACCCGTCCGGGAGCGGCCCGCAGCGGCCCGAGCCGCTGGGCGACGGTGTGCAACTGCTCGTGCGGGCAGCCCTCGAACAGTGCCATCTGCGCCAGCGCGCGAGCACGCATCTCCACCAACTCCGGGCCGGCGCCCAGCGCCGCGCGCAGATCCCGTTCGCTCACGTCCCGCCCGTGCTTCTCAGCTCGCGAGCAGGTTGACGATCGCGCCGAACGCCGCGGGCAGCGCGGCGGCGGCGGGCACGATCGCGGCGCGCACCGGTGGAACGGCGCTGGCGTGCAGCAGGCCCGCGGTGAGCATCCGGTAGCGCCGCGACATCCGCCGCCAGCTCCGGTCGTAATCCTGCGGGCGGTCGGCCAGCACGCAGTCCACCAGAAGTTCGGCGCCCCCGAATGCGATCCCGAGTCCCTCGCCGGTCAGGGCGTCGACGTAACCGGCCGCGTCGCCGACGAGCATCACCCGTCCGGCGATCCGGCCGGCCACCCGCTGCCGGAGTGGCCCGGCGGCCCGGTCCGAGCCGTGCGGCACGCCGGCCAATCGCGAGGCGAGGTCGCCGAAGGGAGCCAGTTGCTCCTCGAACTTGCCCTGCCGGGAGGTCAGGACGGCCACCCCGACGCAGTCGTCGGCGACCGGGGTCACATAGGCCTCGGTCCGCTTGCCCCAGTACACCTCGACGGTGTCGCTCCACGGCTCGATCCGGTAGTGCCGCCGGATTCCCCACCGACGTCGCGCCGGAGCGGGCCGGTTGAGGCCCAGCGATCGCCGGATCGGCGAGTGCAGGCCGTCCGCGGCGGCGAGATAGCGTGCCCGGATCTCGCCGCAGCGCACCGCGGTCCCGTCCTGGCTGACCGGGCCGATGTCGGCGGTGACCAGCCGTGCGCCCGCATCGACGGCGGCGTCGCGCAGCGCGTCGGAGAGCACGGTCCGCCGCACCCCCATACCCTCGCCGGAGCGGAACTCCGCCCGCGCCCGGTGGGTAGCGTCGAGGTAGGTGATCCCGCGGAACGACTTGCCGTGCGGCCGCACGCCGAGGTTGGCCAGGTGGGCCAACGTGTGCGGCATCAGCCCCTCGCCGCAGGCCTTGTCGATCGGGCCCCGGCGGCGGTCGATCACCGCGACCTCCAAACCGGCGCGCGCCGCGAGGGTGGCGGTGGCCAGGCCGGCCGGGCCGCCGCCGGCCACCACGAGGTCGATCACGACAGCCTCGCCAGCGCGGCGTTCTCGGTCCTGATCCGGACGGTGAGCAGGGCGGCGTTGAGCACGGTGAACACCAGCGCGGTGATCCATGCGCTGTGCACCAGCGGCAGGGCGATGCCCTCGGCCACCACCGCCACGTAGTTGGGGTGACGAAAGAACCGGTAGGGCCCACCGCTGACGCGGGGAGCGCCGGGAATGACGACGACCCGGGTGTTCCACTGCCGGCCGAGGGTGGCCACGCACCACCACCGCAGCGCCTGGGAGGCCAGCAGGACCGCCAGCATCGACCAGCCCAGCCACGGCAGGAACGGCCGGTCGGCCAGCACCACCTCGGCGACACAGGCGAACAGGAAGAGGGTGTGAAGCGCGGCCATGAACGGGTAGTGCCCCGCTCCGAACTCGATGCCGCCCCGGGCCCGGCTCCAGGCCAGATTCCGTTGGGCGACGACGATCTCGGCAACCCGCTCAGCGGCGACGGCGAGGATCAGCAGGACATACCAGAACACAGCCGGAGACCATCAATTCCACTGCAGCAGAACGAGTTCAGAGCAAAATCCCGGACCCATCGCCATCATCAGACCCGGGCCCGCGGCGGGCCGGCCGGCGATCGTGTCGCGAAGCACATGCAGCACCGAGGACGACGAGAGGTTGCCGACGTCGGCAAGCGAGCGCCAGGTCACATCCAGCGCGTCCGACGCGATTCCCAGGCTGTCGATGATCGCCTTGATGACCTTCGGCCCGCCCGGGTGGCTCACCCAGGTGCCGATGTCCCCGATCGAGAGGCCATGAGCACCCAGGAACCCGCTGACATCGTCGTGCAGGTACCGGCTGACGACCTCGGGCACGTCGGGCGACAGCACCAGTTCCAGGCCTCTGGAGCCGACGTCCCATCCCATGGTGCGCAGCGAGTCCGGGTACAGGTGGCTCACCGAGTCGACGACGGCCGGCCCGGCCGGGCGCAGGGCCGCGGCCCGGCGTTCGCCCACCGCGACCACCGCCGCCGCGCCGTCGCCGAACAGGGCACTGCCCACCATTCCGGCGATCGTCGCAGTGAGGGCGGGGAAGGTCAGCGAACACAACTCGACCGACAGCAGCACCGCGACGTCGTCGGGCGCGCCGCGCAGATAGTCGTGAACGCGGGCCACCCCCGCCGCACCCGCCACGCAGCCGAGGCCGAACATCGGCACCCGCCGCACGTCGGGCCGCAGCCCGACGCGGGCGGCCACCCGCGCCTCCAGCGAGGGGACCATCACGCCGGTGACGGTGGTCGACACCACCAGGTCGACGTCCGCCGGACGCAGGCCAGCCTCGTCGAGGGCCGCTTCGAGCGCCTGCGCGCCGAGGTCCACAGCGGTGTCGATGAACAGGTCGTTGGCTTCGCCGAAGTCGGTCAGGCCGACGTACTTGTCGATCGGCAGGGCGAGGTGGCGGTGGTCGACCCTGGCCGAGCGATGCAGGCTGCGGACCAGGTCCTCGTGCTCGCGCAGCACCGAGAAGGTCGCCAGGAACTTCTCGGTGATCTCGGTCTGCGGGTACCGGAACGGCGGCAGCGCGCCCTGGACGCCCGCGATGAAGGACTTCGGTGCTCCGCTCACCCGTCCAGTATGCCGGTCGCCGAGCGACCGGGCGCACGCGTGCGCTCTGAGCAGCTATTTCCCTCAGCGGCGCCGCGGGCGGCGAGGTAACCAATAGGGCACTCTGCGGGCGTAGTCCTCGAAGGCCCCACCGTAGATCCGCCGGAAGCGGGCCTCCTTGAGCAGCGGGGCGAACAGGCAGTACGCGGTGAGGGTGACCGCGACCGTCAACTGGTCGGGCGTCCAGGTCGGGACGGTCCACAGGGTGAGGGTGAACGCCACGTAGATCGGCTGGCGGGTGAACCGGAACAGGCCATTCTCGGGCATCGCCGGGTATACCGGCTTCCGCGCCCGCAGCAGCGCGACCCACCCCAGACTGCCGGTCTGCAGCGACAGCCCGGCGTCGAGCATCGCTTTGCCCAGCAGCAGCCAGGAACTCGCGTAGAGGGCCGTCATCATCGCCAGCACCGGCCCCTCGGCCCGCCACCAGAGTGTCCCGGTCGGAGACCACAGCGCGAAGAGCGCGAAGATCTGCATGCCCGCGATCGCGACGTAGGTGGTGGTCGACAGGGTCGCACCGGCGCCCAGTGGGGCGAGACGGTTCAGCAACGCCCTGCCGCGGGCGGTCAGCAGCAGCGAGTGGACGAGTGGAAACTGCAGCAGCAGTGCCAGATTGGCGATCCAGTTCCACGGATCGGGCACCCGGCCCAGGGATCTGCTCATGCCGAAGTACATGGCCGCGATCATCGTGCCGACGCCGAGCGCAAAGGACAGGTGGCAGAAGGCGCCCCAGAACAACGCGAGCGCGGTCTGACCGCCTCGCCGGCGCATCACACCCCATGTCGCACCGTTCATCACGAACCTCCGCGCCGGGCCGCGCCGCAGGCAGGCCGAATACTGCCGTAGCGTAGTCGCATGGGTCTGGGCCGGCGGCTGCCGATGCTGCGCTGGTCGGTGCTGCGGACCGGCATCGGCATCCGCCGGTTCAACACGACCGGTCAGTTGGGAGACGGACGGGAGGCCGCGGCAGCCGATTACGTCCTGACACACGCCCGGCCCGGCGACCCCCGATCAGCCCTGGCCGCGCTCGACGAGTACGCCTACACCAAGTCGTTCCTGGTCAACGTCGGCGACGAGAAGGGCGGCCTGCTCGATGCGGCCGTCTGCCGGGCCGGGCCGCGGCTGGCACTGGAACTGGGCACCTACTGCGGTTACGGCGCACTGCGGATCGCGCTGGCCGCCCCATCGGCCCGAGTGGTCTCGGTGGAGCTTTCCGAAGCCAATGCCGAAGTGGCGCAACGGATCTGGAAGCATGCCGCGGTCGCCGACCGGCTCAGCTGCGTGGTGGGAACCGTCGGCGACTCCGGGCGGACGCTCGACCGTCTGCGCGACGAACACGGATTCACTTCCGGCGCGCTGGACTTCCTGTTCATCGACCACGACAAGAACGCCTACCTCGCCGACCTGCTGGCGATCGTCGACCGGGGCTGGCTGCATCCGGGGTCCGTCGTGGTCGCTGACAACGTCGGTTTCCCCGGCTCACCCCGGTACCGCGCGTACATGCGCGAGCAACAGGGCAAACGCTGGAACACCGTCGAGCACCGGACCCACGTCGAGTACCAGACGCTGCTGGGTGACCTGGTGCTGGAGTCGGACTACCTGGGCTGAGCCGGGGTGTGGCCGCCCTCGCTGATGCCGATCCTGCGATGTAGCCGCGCCAGTGGCGCCGGCGCCCACCAGTTCCACCGTCCCGCCAACCTCATGAAGGCGGGGACGAGCACCAGTCGCACCAGGGTGGCGTCGACGAGCACCGCCAGAGTCAGGCCCAGGCCGAACAGGCGCATCAGCGCGACCTGCGCCGCGATCAGCGCGGCGAACGCGATCGCCATGATCAGCGCGGCCGCGGTGATCACCCGCCCGGTGTAGGCCAACCCGAGCGCCACGCTCCGCTCGTTGTCGCCCGGCCCCTGCGGCGAGGCGAGCCAGAACTCCCGGATCCGCGACATCAGGAAGACCTCGTAATCCATCGAGAGCCCGAAGGCCACGCAGAACAACAACACCGGCATGTTGGCCACCAGCGTCCCGGTGGCGGTGGTTCCCAGGCCGCCGAGGTTGCCGTCCTGGAAGATCCACACCGTCGCGCCGAAGGCCGCGCTCAGGGAGAGCATGTTGAGCACCAGCGCCTTGACCGGGAGCACCACGCTGCCGGTCAGCAGGAAGAGCAGCACCAGCATGATGACCGCGATCAGCCCCAGCACCAGCGGCAGCCGGGAGGTGATCGCCTGCACGCTGTCCCGGTTGGTCTGGGCCAGCCCGGCGAACTGCACGGTGCGGTCCCCCGGTGTGGGCACCGCGTGCAGGCGGTCGAGTTGGGTCTCGGAGGCCTCGGAGAACAGCGGCAACGAGGTGGCGACGGTGAGCAGAACGGTTCCGCCGGACTGCCCGGTCGCGGCCACCGGCGGGCCGGCGGGAGCACCGCCGACGAAGGCCCCGGAGGGCGCCGATACGGAGGTGACGTCGGGCACCTCCGACAACGCGGCCGCGTAACGGGCAATCTCGGCGGGGTCCAGACCCGCTGAGTCGACGACGACGATCGGCACCTCCGAATCGGAGTCCACCGCGAAATCCGAGCGCAGCAGATCGCCGACCTGGTGCGCCGAGGCCGACTTGGGCAGCACCCGGTCGTCGGGGAAGCCGGGCCGCACCCCGAGGAAGGGCGCTCCCAGCACGACCAGCAGCGCCACCACGGCCAGGCCGATCGGGAGCGCGAGGCGCATCACGAACGTCGTCGAGCGGTACCAGAACAGTTCTTCGGTCCGCCGTGGACGGGGGTCGGGGCGGCCGAACAGGCGGCGCAGCGCCCGGCGGACGTCGAGGGCGTCGATACGGTCGGCGAGCAGCACGAGCGCCGCCGGGGTGACGACGAGCGCGGCCACCGCCGCGAACGCCACGGTGGCCACCCCGGCGTAGGCGAAGGACCGCAGGAAGTTCATCGGGAAGACCACCATCACCGCCATCGAGAGCGCGACGGTGACCGCCGAGAAGACGACGGTGCGGCCGGCGGTGGCCATGGTGGTCAGGATCGCCTGCTCACGTGCCGCACCCCCGGCCAATTCGTCCCGGTAGCGGCTGACCATGAGCAGGGTGTAGTCGATGGCCAGCGCCAGACCCATTGCGGTGGTGAGGTTCAGCGCGAAGATCGAGACCTCGGTGAACAGCGTGACGGCTCGCAGCACGGCCAGCGCCCCGAGGATCGCCATGATCCCCACGGCGACCGGCAGGGCGGCAGCGAGCAACCCGCCGAACACCCAAACCAGGACCATGAAGCTCAGCGGCACCACGATCGCCTCGAGCAGCAGCAGATCCCGCTGCGACTGCTGGGTGACCTGGAGGTTGACCATCGCCGCACCGCCGGCCCGCACCGTCACCCCGTCGCGGTCCCCGACGAGCCCGTCGGCCAGTTCCTCGGTGTAGGTCTGCTGCTCGGCCTCGGTTCCGACCACACCGGTGACGATCAGCCCCGCGGTGCCGTCAGCGCTGACCAGCGCGGCGGCGGCCGGGGGCGGCGAGGTCCAGGCCGAGTTGACGGCGGCGACGCGGCCGGAGGCCTGAAGGCGGCTGACCGCGTCGCGGGCCACCGCTGTCGCGCGCGGGCTGTCGTGGCCGTCGGGATCGGTGACCACGTACACCAGGGAGACGTCACCCCGACCGAACTTCTCGGTGAGCAGTTCGGCGGCCCGCGACGACTCGGCGGTGGGATCGGCGAAACCGCTCGGGGACAGCTTCGTGGCGACCGGGACGCCGAAGACGCCCATGGCGACCATGAACACGGCGGCCGCGGCGATCACCTGCCGGGGACCCGCGACAGCCTTGCGGGCCACCCATCCGAGCACAGTGCCACCTTCCCCGGCCGGATCCGTCGCCCGCACCCGGAACCAGTCTGACAGCGGCGGGTCCGG
>CAYXOM010000177.1:0-2781 GCA_964466565.1 uncultured Mycobacterium sp. | reverse complement strand
GCCCAGCCGGTTGGCGTGGCCGGGGACTCCGCCGGCGGCACGCTCGCAGCGGTGGTGGCCCAGTTGGCCCGAGACGCCGCCCGTTCCGGTGCCGCCGTCGCCGAGCCGAGATTCCAGCTGCTGTGGTACCCGTCGGTCATGTGGGACACCTCACTGCCCTCCTTCACCGAGAACGCCGACGCCCCGGTACTCGACACCGCGTCCATCGCCGCCTTCAGCACCTGGTACGCGGGCCATCTCGACCTCGACGACCCGCCGGCCACGCTGGCGCCCGGGCGGGCCGGAGACCTCACCGGGCTGGCCCCCGCCTACATCGCCGTCGCGGGCCACGACCCGCTGCGCGACGACGGCGCCCGTTATGCCGAACTCCTGAATCGTGCGGGGGTGCCGGCCGAACTCCACGAGGCCGCGACCCTGGTCCACGGCTACCTCGGTTACGCGGGGGTGGTGCCGGCCGCCACCGCGGCCTGCGACCGGGGGCTGGTCGCGCTGCGCAGAGCGCTGCACGCCAACCTGTAACAGTTGTCCCGCCGCCGACGACAGTCCACAATGACAGCACCACCCGTCGGCGCGACGCTGCCGCAGGTGACAGCAACACCGGCAGCGCGACGCTGCCGCACAACCAGAGGATCAGCGCTGATGAACACCCGTCGGATCACCCGATTCTGCCTCGGAACCCTGGCCGGCGGCCTGGCCGTGGCCGGCCTGAGCGCCCCGGTGGCGCTCGCCACACCCGACTGCAGCCCCGCCGGCGTCGAAAGCTCGGTCGACGCGATCACCAAGCAGGCGCAGGCTTACATGAACGCCCACCCCGAGGGCAACAAGATGCTCATGACCGCCGCCCTGCAGCCGCGGCCGGAAGCCGAGGCGACGATCGCCGCCTACGCCGACGCCAATCCCCAGGAATACGCGGGCTTCAAGCAGATCCTCGCGCCGCTCGGCACGCTGCAGAGCCAGTGCGGGGTCGAGGTGATCCCCGCTCAGTACAAGTGGGCATTCGACCAGTTCATCGCCAACTGAGCAACCCCGGATGGATGTCGAGACGCTGATCGTCGGAGCAGGATTCTCCGGAATCGGCACGGCGATCGCGCTCGACCGGGCGGGCCTGGGCGACTACCTCATCCTGGAGGCCGGCGGCGGCGTGGGCGGCACGTGGTACTGGAACACCTACCCCGGCATCGCGGTCGACATCCCCACGTTCTCCTACCAGTTCTCCTTCGAGCAGAGCGCACAGTGGTCGCGCACCTACGCCCCGGGGCGCGAATTGCGGGCCTACGCCGAACACTGCACCGACAAGTACTCACTGCGCTCCCGAATCCGGCTGAACTGCCGAGTGGCGGCGGCCGCATTCGACGCGTCAGACGACCTCTGGCGGGTCGAACTGGAATCCGGGCAGCACCTCACGGCCCGCTTCCTCGTCAACGCCAGCGGTGCGCTGACCATCCCCAACCTGCCCGACATCGCCGGGGTGGAGTCCTTCGCGGGAACCACGGTGCACACCGCGCGCTGGGACCACAATCTGGACCTGCGGGATAAGCGGGTCGCGGTCATCGGCACCGGTGCATCCGCGGTGCAGGTGATCCCCGAGATCGCGGGCCGCGTCGCGCGGCTCACCGTCTTCCAGCGAACCCCGATCTGGTGCTTTCCCAAATTCGACGTCCGGCTGCCGGCGGCGGTGCGCGCGGCGATGCGCTTACCCGGCGGCAAGGCGGTGCAGCGTCTGCTCAGCCAGGCCTACGTGGAACTCACCTTTCCGGTCGCGGCCCACTACTTCACCCTCAACCCTTTCGCCAAGAACATGGCCGGGGCCGGAAAGGCATACTTGCGCAAACAGGTTCACGACCCCGTCGTGCGCGACAAGCTGACCCCGCGATACGCCGTCGGCTGCAAACGGCCCGGCTTCCACAACACCTACCTGTCAACGTTCAACCGAGACAATGTTCAGCTGGTGACCGAACCCGTCGACCACATCGGACCGAACGCGGTGGTGACCGCCGACGGCGAGTCCCACGAGGCCGACGTCCTGATCCTGGCGACCGGATTCAAGGTGATGGACGTCGACAGCGTCCCCTACCGGATTACCGGGCTGGGCGGGCGGTCGCTGGTGGACTTCTGGGATACCCACCGGCTACAGGCGTACGAGGGTGTCAGCATCCCCGGCTTCCCGAACCTGTTCACCGTCTTCGGCCCATACGGCTATGTCGGCTCCTCCTACTTCGCGCTCATCGAGGCCCAGAGCCACCACATCGTGCGCTGCCTGACCCAGGCTCGCCGCCGCGGCGCCAACCGGGTGGAGGTGACGGCCGCCGCCAACGCCCGGTTCTTCGCCGAGATGCTGCGCAAGCGGCACCGCCAGATCTTCTGGCAGGACAGCTGCAAACTCGCCAACAGCTATTACTTCGACAAACACGGCGATGTCCCGCTGCGGCCGGACACCACGGTGGCGGCCTACTGGCGCAGCCGGCGCTTCCCGCTCACCGACTACCGATTCACCGCCTGACCCTCAGACCGAAGCCCTGAGCTCATCGACCTTGTCGAGCCGCTCCCAGGGCAGGTCCAGTTCGGGGCGCCCGAAATGGCCGTAGGCCGCGGTCTGCGCGTAGATCGGCCGCAGCAGGTCCAGGTCCCGCACGATGGCGCCCGGGCGCAGGTCGAAGACCGCGCCGATGGCCTTCTCGATGCGGTGCGGATCGACCGTCTCGGTGCCGAAGGTCTCGACGAACAGGCCCACCGGAGCGGCCTTGCCGATCGCGTAGGCGACCTGCACCTCCACCCGTTCGG
>CAYXOM010000176.1:0-14465 GCA_964466565.1 uncultured Mycobacterium sp. | reverse complement strand
GCCGGCGCCGGGGATCCGCCGCTGACGCTGGACACCACCGTGGAGATCGACGTGGCCACCCACGCCATCCGGGCGCGGCGCTGGCCGCGTCACCCGCTGTGTGGTTGTTGGCACACGTCGTTGCCCGCCGCGCGCCGTCAGGGATGATGGGGGCGTGGGTGATGACATCAAGCGTGGATCTGCCCGCCGCAACGCCAAGCTGGCCAGCATTCCGGTGGGCATGGCCGGGCGGGCGGCACTGGGTGCGGCCAAGCGGCTGACCGGCAAGTCCCGCGACGACGTCAACGCCGAGCTGATGGAGAAGGCGGCCAACCAGCTGTTCAGCGTGCTCGGTGAGCTCAAGGGCGGGGCGATGAAGGTCGGCCAGGCGCTCTCGGTGCTCGAGGCCGCGATCCCCGAGGAGTTCGGCGAGCCCTACCGCGAGGCGCTGACCAAGCTGCAGAAGGACGCCCCGCCGCTGTCGGCGGCCAAGGTGCACCGGGTGCTCGACGAGCAGCTGGGCACCAAGTGGCGCGGGCGCTTCGCCTTCTTCGACGACGACCCGGTCGCCTCGGCGTCGATCGGGCAGGTGCACAAGGGGGTGTGGTCCGACGGCCGGGAGGTGGCCGTCAAGATTCAGTACCCCGGCGCCGACGAGGCGCTGCGCGCCGACCTCAAGACCATGCGGCGGCTGACCAGCGTGCTCAAGCAGCTCGCGCCGGGCGCTGACGTGCAAGGTGTGGTCGACGAACTCGTCGAGCGCACCGAGATGGAGCTGGACTACCGCCAAGAGGCAAACAACCAGCGGGCGTTCGCCAAGGCCTACGAGGGGCATCCGCGCTTCGTGGTGCCGCACGTGGTGGGCAGCTCGCCGAAGGTGGTGGTCAGCGAGTGGATCGACGGCAAGCCGATGGCCGAGATCATCCGGGCCGGCAGCCGCGAGGAGCGTGATCTCTGCGGCGCAAGGCTTTTCGAGCTGACCTTCGACGCCCCGGCGCGGGTCGGGATGATGCACGGCGACGCCCACCCGGGCAATTTCATGCTGCTGGCCGACGGCCGGATGGCGGTGATCGACTTCGGCGCGGTAGCTCCGCTGCCCGACGGCCTGCCCGTCGAGCTGGGGATGATGATCCGGCTGGCCCAGCACCGCGAGTACGACCTGCTGCTGCCGGCCATGGAGAAGGTCGGCTTCGTGCGGCCCGGTGAGCAGGTGTCGATCGAGGCCGTCGACGAGATCATGGCTCAGCACGTCGAACCGGTGGCGGTGCCGGTGTTCCACTACACCCGCAAGTGGCTGCAGGGCCATGCCCAGGCCAATATGGAGCGCGCGCCTCAGCAGCTGAAGGTGGCCCGGCAGATGGATCTGCCCGCGGCGCTGGCGATCCCACTGCGGGTGATCGGCTCGACGGTGGCCATCTCGTGTCAGCTGGACTGCCACGTGCCGGTGCGGGCGTTGGCTCTCGAGTTCGTCCCCGGCTACGCCGAACCGGCCTGAGCCTCACCGGCCCGACCACCCGCCTCACCGGCGAGTGTGCGATTTCATCCGCGACTCGCCGGCTCCGGCGTATCGGGACGCACACTCGCCGGATCCCCGGCACCGCCGTCGGCCTCCTCGCCCAAGAGCTCGCGCACCGAGCGCCGCGTGCCGTAGGGCCGCAGCATCACGCTGGCCGGGCGCGGCCGCACCTTCAGCGGCCACCAGAACCAGCGGCCGAGCAGCGCGGCGATCGACGGCGTCATGAACGAGCGCACGATCAGGGTGTCGAAGATCAGGCCGATGCCGATCGTGGTGCCGATCTGGGCCAGCACCCGCAGGTCCCCGAAGGCGAAGCCGCACATGGTGAACGCGAACACCAGACCCGCGGCGGTGACCACCGAGCCGGTGCCGGCCATGGTGCGGATCAGGCCGGTGTTCAGTCCCGCGCCGATCTCCTCCTTGAGCCGGGCGACCACTAGCAGGTTGTAGTCCGAGCCCACCGCCAGCAGGATGATGATGGCCAGCGCGAGCACGATCCAGTACAGCTGGATGCCCAGCAGGTGCTGCCAGATCAGCACCGAGAGCCCGAACGAGGCGCCCAGCGACAGCACCACCGTGCCGACGATCACCAGCGCCGCCACCACGCTGCGGGTGATGAACATCATGATCAGCAGGATCAGGCTGATCGCGGCGACGATGACGATCATCAGGTCGTACTTCGCCATGTCCCGGGCGTCCTTGAACCCCGACGCGGTGCCGGTGAGCTGCACGCTCGACCCGGCCAGCGGGGTGCCCTTGAGCGCCTCCTGGGCGGCCTGGCGAATCGGCTCGACGTGCGAGAGGCCCTTCGAGGTGGCCGGGTCGGTGTCGTGGGTGATGATCATCCGGGCGGCCTTGCCGTCCGGGGAGAGGAACAACGTCAGCCCGCGCTTGAACTCGGAGTTGTCGAACACCTCCGGCGGCAGATAGAAGGTGCTGTCGTCCTTGGCCTCGTCGAAGGCCCGCCCCATCGCGTCGGCGTTCTCCAGCGCCTCGGCGGCCTGATCCGCCAGTCCGGACTGGGTGGCGTAGTTGGTCTCGGCGAGCGCCCTGTTGCGTTCCTGGATGGCGATCTGCTCGGGGATCAGCGCCATCTGCTCGGGGATCAGCGCCAGCAACTGGGGCTGCAGGGCGTTGAGCCGGTCGAGGCTGGCCGTCACCTGGGTGAACTGGTCGGTGAGCGCGTCGACGCCGTCGAGCGCGTCGAACAGCGAGCGGACCGCCCAGCAGATCGGGATCTCCGAGCAGTGCGGCTCCCAGTAGAAGTAGTTCTTGATCGGCCGGAAGAAGTCGTCGACGTTGGCGGCCTTGTCGCGCAGTTCCTTGATCTGCTCGGAGGTCTCCCGGAACGCGGTCACCTGCTCGTCGGTGGCGGCGGTGGCCTGCTGCTGCAGCGCGTACTGCTGCTCGGTCAGCGCGTACTGCTGCTGCAGCAGGGTGATCGAGCGGGAGATCTCCTCGATCTGGCGCAGCAGGTCATCGGCGCGGGCCTGCTGGAACGGCAGGTTCTGCAACTGGGCCGCGCTCTGCGCGCTCATCGCGAACCCCAGCGAGGTGTGGTCCAGCGGGGTGCCCAGCGGCCGGGTGATCGACTGCACCATGGCCACCCCGGGCGTGCGGAACACCTCCTTGGCGATGCGTTCGAGGACGATCATGCTGGCCGGGGTGCGCAGGTCCTTGTCGGTCTCGATCATGAGCACCTCGGGGTTGAGCCGGGCGGCGGTGAAGTGCCGTTCGGCCGCGGCGTAGCCGAGGTTGGCCGGCGCCCAGTCGGGCATGTACCGGCGGGCGTCGTAGGAAGTCTTGTAGCCGGGCAGGGCCAGCAGCCCGATCAGCGCCACCGCGATCGAGGCCACCAGCACCGGCCCGGGCCAGCGGACGATCGCGGTGCCGATCCGCCGCCAGCCGCGGGTCCGCATGGCCCGTTTGGGGTCGAACAGGCCCAGCGTGCTGCCCATCGTGATGACCGCCGGCGTCAGCGTCAGCGAGGCCGCCAGGACCACCAGCAGGCCCGTGCCGGCCGGCGCCCCCAGGCTCTGGAAGTAGGGCGTGCGGGTGAAGACCAGGCAGAACACCGCCGCGGCGACCGTCAGGCCCGATCCGACGATGACGTGCGCGGTGCTGCGGTACATCGTGTAATAGGCGGCCTCGCGTTCCTCGCCGGCCTGGCGCGCCTCCTGGTAGCGGCCGAGCAGGAAGATCGCGTAGTCGGTGGCCGCGGCGATGGCCAGCAGCGTCAGCAGGTTGGTCGCGTAGGTCGACAGCGGCAGGACGCCCACGTGGCCGAGGAAGGCGACCAGCCCGCGGGCGGCGGCCACCTGGACGGCCACCGCGATGAGGACGAGCAGCGCGGTGGTCACCGAGCGGTAGACGATGAGCAGCATCACCGCGATCACGCCGAAGGTCAGGGCGGTGACTTTGATGTGGCCGCCCTCCCCGACCGCGAACTCGTCGGCCACCAGGGCGGCCGGGCCGCTGACGAAGGCGGCCACCCCGGGCGGCGGCGGGACGCCGGCGACGATGTCGCGCACCGCCGCCACCGACTCGTTGGCCTGGCTGCTGCCGGCGTCGCCGACGAGGTAGACCTGGATGAGGGCGGCCTTGCCGTCGCTGCTCTGCGCGCCGGCCGCGGTCAGCGGGTCACCCCAGAAGTACTGCACGTGCTGGACGTGGGCGGTGTCGGCGCGCATCCGCTCCACCAGGACGTCACCGAAGCGGTGGGCGTCGTCGCCCAGCGGTTGCTCGCCCTCCAGCACCAGGGTGACCAGGCTGTCGGAGTCGTACTCGCCGAACACCGTCCCGATCCGCTTGGCGGCGATCAGCGACGGCGCGTCCTTGGCGCTCTGGGCGACGTTGTTGACCCGCCCGACCTCCTCCAATGGCGGGATCAGGGCGTTGGACAAGGCCGCCAGCGCCAGCCAGATGATCGCGATCGGGATCGACAGGCGCCGGATCAGCCGCGGGATCGCCGACGGTGCGCCGTGCCCGCTCATCCGGACTTGTCCAGGCAGAAGACGTACGCGCCGGTCCGGCTCTCCGAGCGCTCCACCTTGACGACGCCGTCGACGGTGATCCGGCAGCCCAGCGTGAACGACGTGCCCTGCGCCTGCAGGTTGAGCACCACCGCCGGAGTGGTCGTCGAGCCGTCATAGGTCCACGGCAGCGGTGCGTCGTCGACGCGCTGCGGGCGGGAGTCGACGTCGGTGTAGGTGATCGTGGCGGTGGCACCCGGGTCGCCGAACACCTCGAGGGTGACCCGTTTGGGGTTGAACGGCACGATCTGGTCGGCCATCTCAGCGCCGGTCGCGGCGTCGGGCGGGCCGAAGGCGTCCTGCAGGCGCAGCACCGCGAAGACGGCCACACCGACGACGACGAGGCTCACCCACACCAGCCAACGGCGGGCCAGCGCCGCGCCTACCGAAGCGCGCGTCAACCCCGGGCCTCCACCGGCAGTACGGTACCGTACCGTTTCACCGCGCGCGCTCGGTGAGGCTGGGCAGGATCATGTCGTCGACGATGGCCCGCACCGTGCGGCGGGTGGCGGGGCGGTCCTGGACCACGCTGCGGAAGATGAGGTAGCCGGGCAGCAGGTCCCACAGCTCGCTGTCGACCGCGTCGGCGCCGATCTCGCCGCGCTCGACGGCCTGCCTGAGCACCGTGCGCATCACGGCCCGGCGCTGGTCGACCAGTTGCCGCTGCATGGCCTTGTGCAGGGCCGGGTTGCGCGAAACCTCCCCCAGCACCGCGCGCATGGTGCCGGCGTGCTCGCGGGACTGCGCGCAGACGGCGTCGCCGATGGCGATCAGGTCGTCGCGCAGGCTGCCCGTCTCCGGCGGCTCGGCGTCCTGGCGGACGCCCTCGATGAAGGCGGCGAGCACCAGTTCGGCCTTGGTGGGCCAGCGCCGGTAGACGGTGGCCTTGCTGGCGTGGGCGGTGGCGGCGACCTCCTCGACGGTCAGGCCGTCGTAGCCGTGCCGCTGCAGCAGTCCCAGGGTGACCGCGAGCAGCTCGCGCTCGCGCTCGGAGGTGCCCACCGGGCCACGATAGCCCCGGAAGCCCGGGGCGCAGAGTGCCGCCAGTGTGCGCCCGAGTACGCCGCCGGCGGTGCGTCGCGGACGAAACTGCGCACCCGAGAGGTGAACGAACGGTGTTCCGGGCCCTGCCGCGGGCCGGCGGTCGGTAGATTCCCCTCACATGAAACGCACACGCATCGGCACCGCGGGTGCCGCAGCCCTGATCACCGCGGCCCTGCTGGCCGGCGCCCCGACCGCCTCGGCGGTGCGGGCCCAGCCGTTCGACACCTGGGGCACGCTGACCGACGCCGGCGGGGCGGTGATCACCGGCTACAAGGTGCTGGACCTGACCCCGGCCGGCGAGCCGATCAACTACCCGCTGCGCGGGCGGCTCTACCAGGCGACGGTCACCGTCGTCGCCGAGCGCGGCGACGTGACCCCGGTGCTGCCGCCGTTCCTGGCGCGCGCCGCCAACGGCGACACCTACCGGGTGCTCTCCGAGGTGGCCTCCCCGTGGGGACTCGGCGCGGCCACCCTGCCGCCGGGGGCGCGCGCCACCGGACGGCTGTACTTCGACGTCGTCGGGCAGACGCCCAACAGCGTGATCTACAGTCCGGGCGGGGTGGACCGGCTGCTGTGGGTGGGCGAGGCGACCGACGCGCCCGGCCCGCCCGCGCCGCGGCCGCAGAACCCGATGATGCCCAAGAGCCAGATGCCCAACTACCCCTAGCGGGTGGTCGCGGGCACCACCCGGCCGAGAATGAGCTGGCCGGCGATGACGAGGCTTGCGAAGGCGAACAGCAGGGCCGCGGCCGTCCAGGCCAGCGCCTGCCCGGTCTGGCCGTAGAGCGCGGGCAGGATGCCGATCGCCAGGCCGTCGAAGGTCATCGCCCCGGCGACGGCCCAGGTGAACAGCGCGCGTTCGTCGTGGCGGCTTAGCCGGGCGACCCAGCCCAGGAACCAGACCGTCGGCGGTGCCGCCAGCGCGTAGGCGGCGAACGCGAGCACGCGCCAACGGGTTTCCAGGAACACCGCCTCGGGCAGCAGCCTGATCAGCAGGGCGAAGCCGAGCGCGACGAGTAAGCCCACCACAAAGCCGGTCACCGCCGCGCCGCTGTCGTGATTGTCCACGCCGATGGGCTACAAGTACTCCCGCGAGGAGATCCTCGCCGCGGCGATCGACCAGGCCGCCGCGGACGGAGTCGGCTCACTGAGCTTCGGCTCGATCGGACGGCGGCTGGGCATCAGCGACCGCACCGTCGTCGACTACTTCCCCACCAAGACCGAGTTGATCGGCGCGGTGATCGGCGGGCTGGGCGAACGACTGCAGGCCACCTTGGCGCAGGCCTTCGGCGAGGCGGCGGTGCCGGTGCGCGATCTGGCGCGGCGGGCCTGGCCGGTGCTGGCCGCCCCGGCCGCCGACCCGGTGTTCGCGGTCTTCTTCGAGGTCGTCGGGCTGGCCAGCGCCGGCCGCGAGCCCTACGGCGCGCTGGTGCCGCAGATCATCGGCGGCTGGGTGGACTGGGTCGAGGCGCACATCGCCGCACCCACCGCGGCCCAGCGCCGCAGCCAGGCGCTGGCGTGCGTGGCGGTCCTCGACGGTCTGCTGCTGTTGCGCCGCACCGCCGGGCCGCGGGCGGCCAATTCCGCGGCCCGGGAGTTGGGGATCGCCTGAGTCCGCGCCGGGCGTGCGCCGGCTACCGGCGCGAGCGCACCAACTCCAGCACGTCGGCGCCGAACTGTTCGAGCTTGCGCGCCCCGATGCCGGGGATGGCCACCAGCGCGGCGTCGTCGGCGGGCAGCGACTCGGCGATGGCGATCAGGGTGTTGTCGGTGAACACCACGTAGGCCGGCACGCCGAGGTCCTTGGAGGTCTTGAGCCGCCAGTCCTTGAGCCGGCCGAGCAGTTCCTCGTCGATGTCCACCGAACAGGTCTCGCAGCGGCGCAGCATGATCGACGGCGCGGTAGTGAGCACGGCGTTGCAGACCCGGCAGTGGGGGGTGGCGCCGCGCTGGCGGCGGGACTTGGCCGGCCCGGATTCGGCGCGGGCCTGCGGGGCGATGCCGGCCAGGAACCGCGACGGCTTGCGCGACTGGCGGCCCCCGGGGGCACGGGACAGCGCCCAGCTCAGCTCCAGATGCTCTCTGGCCCTGGTGATCCCGACGTAGAGCAGCCGGCGTTCCTCCTCGACGGCCTCGCTGTCGGGGCCGTGGGCCAGCGCGTGGCTGATCGGCAGGGTGCCGTCGGCCAGGCCGACGAGGAACACTGCGTCCCACTCCAGGCCCTTGGCGGCGTGCAGGGAGGCCAGGGTCACGCCCTGCACGGTCGGGGGGTGCCGGGAGTCGGCGCGCAGCCGCAGCTCGGCGACCAGCCCGGCCAGGTCGAGCCCGGGGCGGGCGGCGGCCTCCTCCTCGGCCAGGTCGGCTAAGGCGGACAACGCTTCCCAGCGTTCCCGGGCCTTGACGCCGGCCGGGGCTTGCGCCTCCAGGCCCAGGGGTTCGAGCAGTTCGCGCACCAGCGGGCCCACCGGCCCCTCGGCCCCCCGGTCGGCCGCGCGCTGCAGGGCCACCAGCGACTGGCGGATCTCCTGGCGGGAGAAGAAGCCCTCCCCGCCGCGGACCTGGAAGGCGATCCCGGCTGCGGTCAGCGCCTCCTCGTAGACCTCGGACTGGGCGTTGATGCGGTACAGCACGGCGATCTCGGCGGCCGGGGTGCCCGACTCGAGCAGGGCCGTGATCCGGCGCGCGACGCCGGTCGCCTCGGCGACCTCGTCGGGGTGCTCGGCGAACACCGGCTCGGGGCCGGGCGCGCGCTGGCCGGTGAGCTGCAGCCGGGCCCCGGCCATCCGGCCGCGCGCCCCGGCGATCACCCGGTTGGCCAGCGAGACCACCTGCGGGGTGGAGCGGTAGTCGCGCTCCAGGCGGACCAGGGTGGCGTCGGGGAAGCGGCGGGAGAAGTCCAGCAGGTAGCGCGGGGAGGCGCCGGTGAACGAGTAGATGGTCTGGTTGGCGTCGCCGACGACGGTCAGGTCGTCGCGCTCGCCCAGCCAGGCGTCGAGGACACGCTGCTGCAGCGGGGTGACGTCCTGGTATTCGTCGACGACGAAGCAGCGGTAGCGGTCGCGGAACTCGGTGGCGATCGCGGAGTCGGCCTCGATGGCCGCGGCGGTGTGCAGCAGCAGGTCGTCGAAGTCCAGCAGCGCCACCCCGTCGCGGTCGGCCTTGAGCTTCTCGTAGCCGGCGTAGACGGCGGCCACCTTGGCCGCGTCCAGCGGGATGTCGCGGGCGGCCTCGGCGACGGCGCCCGGATAGGTCTCCGGGCTGATCAGGGAGGCCTTGGCCCACTCGATCTCCCCGGCGAGGTCGCGCACGTCGTCGGTGGAGACCTGCAGCCGGGCCCGGTTGGCGGCCTGGGCGACCACGGCGAACTTGGAGTCCAGCAGCTGCCAGCCGGTGTCGCCGACCACCCGCGGCCAGAAGTAGGACAGCTGCCGGCGCGCGGCGGCGTGGAAGGTCAGCGCCTGCACGCCCGAGACGCCCATCGCGCGCAGCCGGGAGCGCATCTCCCCGGCGGCGCGGGAGGTGAACGTCACCGCCAGCACCTGCCCGGCCGCGACGTGCCCGTCGCCGATCAGGTGCGCGATGCGGTGGGTGATGGTGCGGGTCTTGCCGGTTCCGGCCCCGGCCAGCACGCACACCGGGCCGCGGGCGGCCAGCACGGCTTCGCGCTGCTCGTCGTCGAGGCCGCCCTGCATGGGGTCCATCTTGGCAGCAGGGGGGGACTAGATTGAGGACCCATGTCGGACGTGACGATGTACTCCACGGTGTGGTGCGGCTACTGCAGGCGGCTCAAGACCATGATGAAAGCGGCCGGGATCGACTTCACCGAGGTCGACATCGAGCACGACCCCGAGGCGGCGCAGTTCGTGATGACGGTCAACCGGGGGAATCAGACCGTGCCGACGCTGAAGTTCGCCGACGGCACGGCCCTGACCAACCCGAGCATCGCCGAGGTGAAGGCCAAGCTGGGGGTCTAGATCCCTCGGCCCGGCGGGGGTGCGGCGGCGGTGCTAGCGTCAGGCTGCCGACATTGAGGAGACCCATGGCAAGAACAGCACTGGTAAGCGCGGCGGCGGTGGCCGCGGCGGCGACCCTGACGGCGGGCATCGCCTGGGCCGGCGGCCCGCCCGGCGTCGTGGACGACTCCCCGGGGCCGCCGGGCAGCTACGGCGGGATGTTCGCCGCGGTCGGCAGCGGCACCTTCGTGGACCCGTCCAACCAGGACTCCGTCGAAGTTGGCTACAACGCCTACGGCAACACCGAGGCCGAAGCCGAGAGCAGCCTGATCGGGCAGTGCGTGGCCGACGGCGGCCAGAACTGCTCGGCGGACATGGTGACCAACGACAACCTGTGCATCGCCGTCGTCGTCGACATCAATACCCGGGTCGACGTCGGCGGCGCCGGACCGACCGTGGAAGCCGCCCGCCTGAACGCGGTCGACCGGGCCGCGGCCAACGGCACGCCGGTCAGCCCGGACTCCCCTGTTCTCATTTCCGACTGCCCCTGATGGAGACGGCTATGACAGCGGTAAGCAGATTCGCGTTGCTCCTCGCGGCGGCGGCGACGGCGGCACTGCTGGCGGCGCCCGCCGCCGGCGCGCGGCCCACCTGCCGGGACGGAGGCACCGACACCCCGGGCGGCCCCTCGACGACCTCCTGCGTGACCGACGGCAGCGTGTCGATCCGCGCCACCCCGGGCACCAAGGCACCGCCGGCGAACCGTCCGCAGATCGCCGGTCTGCCCTGGTACCAGCTCAGCTAACCCGCGTACGCCCAGGACTCGATGATCTCCCGGGCGATGGAGATCGACCCGGGCAGCAGCAACCGGGAGTCGGAGTCCGAACTCCAGTCGCCCTGGCTCAGCGCGGCGCGGACCTCGTCGCGGGTGAACCAGGCGGCCTCGGCGATCTCGCCGTCGCGGAAGGCGAACGGCTCTTCGGGGTCGGCCAGCGCGTGGAAGCCGACCATCAGCGACCGCGGGAACGGCCAGGGCTGGCTGCCCAGGTAGCGCACGTCGCGCACGGTCAGCCCGAGTTCCTCGGCGACCTCGCGCGCCACGCACGACTCGAAGGACTCCCCGGCCTCGACGAATCCGGCGACCAGGGAGAACAGCCGCGGCGGCCAGACGGCCTGGCGGGCCAGCACGGCACGGTCGGCGCCGTCGTGCACCAGGCAGATCACCGCGGGGTCGATGCGGGGGAACTCCTCGCGTCCGGTGAGCAGGTTGCGGCGCGCCCAGCCGGCCCGTACCGGCCGGGTCGGTGAACCGTCGGCGGGCGAGAAGCGTGCGCTGTCATGCCAATTGAGCAGTGCCAGCGCGCAGGCGACCAGTTGCGCACTGACGTCGTCGAAGGGGTGGCTGGTACGGCGGGGGTCGATCACCGACGTCGGAGCGGCGTCGTCGCCGGGCGCCTCCAGCGGAGCACGCACGGCCCAGACGTGCCGGCCGTCGGGCAGCAGGCCCAGGAACACCGCATCCGGCGGCGGGGCGTCGGCGTGATCGGCCGCCGGCGCCAGCACCACCCGGCTGTCGCCGACTAGGACCTGGTTGCGCTCGTCGACCCGCAGCAGCAGCGCCTGCGGCCAGCCGGCGATCGCCGCGTCGGTGTCGGTCCGCAGCGCGTCGGCGCGGTCGGCCCCGACCCGGGAGAGCACCGGGACGTTGCGCAGCGCGAAGCTCACTCCCGCCTCGGCCCCTCGTCGGAGGTGCGCCGCACGTAGAGCAGCCGGTCGCCCTTCTCCAGTGCGTCGACCGCGGGGGCGTCGACGCGGACCAGCTCGCCGCCGCGCACCACGCCGAGCACGATGTCGGTCAGGTGCCGCGGCGAGCCGCCCACCTCCTTGGTCTCCACGTCGCGCTCGGCGATGGCGAACCCCTCCTGCGGGGTGAGCAGGTCCTCGATCATCTCCACCACGCTGGGCTTGCTGGTGGCCAGGCCCAGCAGCCGCCCGGCGGTCTCCGAGGACACCACCACCGAGTCGGCCCCGGACTGCTTGAGCAGGTGGCGGTTCTCGGCCTCGCGGACCGCGGCGATGATGGTGGCGTTGGGCGCCAGTTCGCGGGCGGTGAGGGTGACCAGCACCGCGGTGGGGTCGCTGTTGGTGGCCACCACGATCGACTTGGCGTGCTGGGCGCTGGCCAGCCGCAGGATGTCGGACTTGTTGGCGTCGCCGCGCACGGTGACCAGCCCGGCCGCCTCGGCGCGGTCGAGGACGCCCTGCTCGGTGTCCACGACGACGATCTCGGCCGGCGGGACACCCTCGCCGATCATGGCCGTCACCGCGGTGCGGCCCTTGGTGCCGTAGCCGACGACGACGGTGTGGTTGCGCACGGTGTTCCTCCAACGCTGGATCTTGACGGCCTGCCGCGAGGCGGCGGTGAGGGTTTCGACGGTGGTGCCGATCAGCACGATCAGGAACGCGAACCGCAGCGGGGTGATCACCAGGATGTTGACCAGCCGCGCGTGCTCGGTCTGCGGGGCGATGTCGCCGTAGCCGGTGGTCGACAGCGAGACGGTGGCGTAGTAGAGGCAGTCCAGGAAGGTCAGCGGGGTGCCGACGGAGTTGGAGTAGCCGTCGCGGTCGATGTAGACGATCAGCGCCGCGGCGAACAGCGCGGAGAACGCGTAGAGCACCCGGCGGGCGATCCGGCGGACCGGGCTGACGTACTTGTCGGGGATGTGCAGGTACTCGACGAGGGCCGCGTCCGGTTTGGCCGAGAGATCCTCGTTGAGGGCCTGCAGGCGCCGGGCAAGCCGCCTACCGCGGCCCACGCCGGCCCGTCATCCCCGGGAATCGCGGCGCGATTGCCCCGGCCGATTGCTGCACACGGAGCATTATGTACCCATGGCCACCTCCGCAGAGCAGACCGTCAGCCAGCGCCCCGCCTACCGGATGGCCGCGATGCTGATCGGGATCGGCGCCGGGCACTTCCTGGCACCCAAGCCGTTCGACACGATCGTGCCCGCCGAACTGCCGGGCAGCCCGCGCTTCTACACCTACGCCTCGGGGGTGGCCGAGGTGGGGATCGGCGCGATGCTGCTGGCCCCGCGCACCCGGCGGGCCGGCGCGCTGGCCGCCGTGGCGCTGTTCCTGGCGGTGTTCCCGGCCAACGTGAACATGGTGCGGATGTGGTGGGACAAACCGCTGCCGATGAAGATCGCCGCGCTGGCGCGGCTGCCGCTGCAGGCGCCGATGATCGTGCAGGCGCTGCGGATCAGGCGCAACGCTCCGGTGCGGCGGTAAGCAGCGCCGCGAGCTGCTCGGCGCCGGGCAGCGCCTCGGGGGCCGCGGTGCGCCCGGCGCGCACGTAGTGGAACACCGCGCCGACCCGCTCCGGGTCCACCCCGGCCAGCGCGGCCCAGGCCAGCCGGTAGACGCCCAGCTGCACCGCGGCGTGCCGGCGCGCCTCGGCGCCGGCGGGCGGGGCGCCGGTCTTCCAGTCCACCACCGTGAAGCCGCCGCCGGGCTCGGCGAACACCGCGTCGATGCGCCCGCGCACGATCGTGTCGCCCAGCGCCATCTCGAAGGGCACCTCGACCTCCACCGGGGTGCGCGCCGCCCACGGCGAGGCGCCGAAGGACTCCTGCAGGGCGGCGAGTTCGTCGGCGTCGGGGCCGGCCCGCTCCCCCGCACCGGGCAGGTCGTCGAGGTCGAAGAGCCGCTCGGCGCCGTAGAAGCGCTGCACCCAGTCGTGGAAGGCGGTGCCCAGGGAGGCCTGCGGGTCGGGCCGGCCGGGCAGCCGCCGGACCAGCCGGCGCGCGGCCGCCGGATCGCGGTCGAGTTCGACCAGGGCGCTGACCGACAGCTGCCCGGGCAGCGGCACCGGGGCGGGCCGGGCGGCGCGGGCCCGTTCGGCCAGCAGCGCGTCGACGTCGGCGGCCCAGGACCGGGCGCGCTCCGCGGGTTCGGGGGCGCCGCCGGGTTCGGGGGCGCCGCCGGGCTGCCCGGCCATCGCGGCGGTGACCAGCGCGGCGCCGCGCTCGACGCCACCGCGGCGCCCGGCTATCGGATCGACCGGCCAGCTCACCTCGGCCTGCGCGGTGTGCAGCGGGTTGGCCTCGCCGTCGGCGGGGGCCGGCGCCCATGGCCCGACGGTTCCGGCGCCCGTGCGCTCGATGACCTCGCGGATCTCAAGCAGGAACTCCGAGGGCCCACGCGGGGTGGAGTCGCCCTCGGCCCAGTGGTGCCCGGAGAGCAGCAGGGTGTCCTCGGCGCGGGTGATCGCCACGTAGAGCAGCCGGCGCTCCTCGTCGAGGCGCCGGCGGCGCAGCAGGTCCCGGTGCTGCTCGAGGGCGTCGGTGAGTGCGCCGCGGTCCCCGAGCGCCGAGGTGTCCAGCACCGGCACGCCGGGCAGGCCCGCCGCGGCGCGGTCCCCGCGCAAAAGCGGCGGCAGTTCGCCGGCGCCGGTGAGCCAGGTGCGCGCCGAGGCGGTGGACGGGAACACCCGCGCACTCAGGTGCGGCACCGCCACCAGCTGCCACTCCAGGCCCTTGGCGGCGTGCACGGTGAGCACCTGCACCCGTCCGGGCGCCACCGCCGGCGCCGCCGGGCTCAGGCCGTTCTCCACCACAGCGGCGGCGTCGAGGTAGGCCAGCAGGCCCGCCACGTCGGCGCCGGGGCGCTGCGCGTAACGGGCCACCTCGTCGGCGAAGCGGTCCAGGTTCTCGGTGCCGGTGCCCCCCGCCGCCGGGCGGGCCGCGGCCACCTCGGCGTCCAGGCCCATGGTTCGGCGAACCTCGGCCACCAGCTCCCCCACCGGGTGGTTGAGATAGGTTCGCAGCCTTGCTAATTCGGCGCCCAGGGCGGTGATCCGGCGGTAGCCCTCAGCGGAGTAGGCGCCCGGCGGGCCGGGCACGGCGAGGGCGTCGGCCAGGCAGGGGGGCGCCCCCGCGGGCG
>CAYXOM010000175.1:0-10166 GCA_964466565.1 uncultured Mycobacterium sp. | reverse complement strand
GCTCACCCCCGGCGTCCTCCGGCGGCGCGGTGGGCTCGCCGGGCGGCTCAGGGGTCCGGGCGGGATCCCGCTTGGCCCGGTAGGCGCCGAGCCGGTCGGCACCGCCGCGGGCCGGCAGCGCCGGATCCAGACCGGCCAGGAGGTCCCCGTTTCGGGCGGCCCTGGCAAGCACCTCGTCGTAGCGCAACTGAGCGAGGTCGGGATCGGCGATCTCCGCCCAGGTTCGGGGGGCGGCCACGGTGGGTGTCGTGCGCCCGCGCAGCGAGTAGGGGGCGATGGTGGTCTTCGACGCGTTGTTCTGACTCCAGTCGAGGAACACCTTGCCGACCCGCCTGGCGCGGGTCATCGTGGCCGTCACCAAGGCCGGCATCGCCTGCTCCAACTGTTCGGCCACCCGCCGAGCAAGCACCACCGCCCCGCTGCTTGCCACCGGTCCGCCCAGGCGCGCATACAGGTGCAGGCCCTTGCTGCCACTGGTCAACGGATAGACGGTCAGACCGATGTCGTCCATCAGGTCGCGCACCGCGTGGGCGACCTCGCCCAACTGCGCCATCGTCACTCCGTCACCCGGGTCGAGGTCGAAGACCAGGCGGGTGGCCGGTCCGGGAGATCCGTCGGCGGCGAAGCGCCACTGCGGCACGTGCACCTCCAGGGCGGCCTGTTGCGCGATCCAGGCCAGCCCCGTAGCGGTGTCGATCACCGGATAGACGGTGGCGCCCGACTTGTGCATCAGCGTGCCCCGGCCCAACCACGCCGGGGCGGAGGCGGCCAGTTCCTTCTCGAAGAACGCCGGTTCGCCGACTCCGTCGGGCCAGCGCTTGCGGGTGGCCGGGCGCCCGGCGATGTGGGGCAGCATCGACCCGGCGATCGCCGTGTAGTAGCCGAAGACGTCGGCCTTGGTGGTGGCCGGGGCCGAATCGGTCGCCGGATAGAGCACCTTGTCGGCGTTGGTGAGCCGCACCAGCGGGCCGGTCGTCGCGCCCGGCGGCCACACCTCGGTCACCTGCCCAACGTATTCCCCCCCACTATGCTGGGCCAGTGCGGGCGACGACGGCGGTGGGCCTGCTGGTGGCGGCCGCACTGGCGGCGGCGCCGGCGGCCGGTGCCGATCCCGACGATCTGACGCCCTATTGCACAAGCGGCCAGGTGCCCACCGCCGGGGAGTGCAAGCCGCAGCCCGGCGGCGGTTACACCGACGACGCGCCGGGCGCGGATCCCGGGGTTCCGGTCGGTCTGGACCCGGGCACTGTCCCGGTCGTCTGACCCGGTTCGCTGGCAGCGGGGCATACTGGTCCGGTGCGCTCCATCTGGAAGGGCTCGGTCGCGTTCGGCCTGGTGAATGTCCCGGTCAAGGTGTACAGCGCCACCGAGGACCACGACCTCAAGTTCCACCAGGTGCACCGCGAGGACAACGGCCGTATTCGCTACCAGCGGGTGTGCGAGGAGTGCGGCGAGGTCATCGAGTACCGCGACATCGCCAAGGCGTACGAGGCCCACAGCGGTCAGACGGTGGTGATCACCGAGGAGGACATCGCTACCCTTCCCGAGGAACGCAGCCACGAGATCGCCGTGTTGGAGTTCGTGCCCGCCACCGAGATCGACCCGCTGATGTACGACCGCAGCTACTACCTGGAGCCGGACGGCAAGTCGCCGAAGTCCTACGTGTTGCTGGCCGAGGCCCTCGCCCGGACCGACCGGGTGGCCATCGTCCACTTCGCCCTGCGCAACAAGACCCGGCTGGCGGCTCTGCGGGTCCGCGAGTACTCCAAGCGCAAGGTGATGGTGATCCACACCCTGCTGTGGCCCGACGAGATCCGCCGGCCCGACTTCCCCGCCCTGGACACCGAGGTCGAGGTCCGGCCACCGGAGCTGAAGATGGCCGGGCAGGTGGTGGAGTCGATGGCCGACGAGTTCCGCCCCGAGCAGTACACCGACACCTACCAGGAGCAGCTGCACGAGCTCGTTGAGGCCAAGCTGGCCGGCGGGGAGGCGTTCACGGCCGCCGAGGCGCCGGCCCGCACCGAGGACTCCGACGACGTCTCGGATCTGCTGGCCAAACTGGAGGCCAGCGTGCGGCGCCGCCGCGAGCAGTCCGCCTCGGCGGCGCCGGGCCCGGCGACGGAGCGCGCCGCCAAGGCCGCGGCACCGAAGACTCCCGCCAAGAAGACGCCGGCCAAGAAGACGCCGGCCAAGAAGACTGCGGCCAAGGCCGCGGCCCGCAAGACCCCCGCCCGCACGGCCGCCGCCAAGAAGTAGAACGTGTTATAAAACCGTCCGGAAATCGGCCGCTTCAGCTCCTCCGTCCTTGTTACGGTATCGCCGACAAGGGAAAGAGAGGCTTGTGATCCTCGACCGGTTTCGCATCGACGGACACGTGGCCGTCGTCACCGGCGCCGGACGCGGCCTCGGGGCAGCGATCGCCCAGGCCCTCGCCGACGTCGGTGCCGACGTCGTCATCGCCTCACGGACCGGGTCAGAACTCGAGTCGGTGGCCGACGGGATCTCCGCGGTCGGGCGGCGCGCGCACATCGTCGTGGCCGACCTCGCCGAGCCGGAGCGGACCGCCGAGTTGGCCGGTGCGGCGATCGAGGCGTTCGGCCGCATCGACATCGCGGTCAACAACGTCGGCGGCAGTATGCCCAACGCGCTGCTGAACACCAGCGTCAAGCAGATGCGGGAGGCCTTCGCGTTCAACGTGCTGACCGCCCACGCACTGACCGTGGCCGCCGCCCCGTTGATGCTCGAGCACGCCGGCGGCGGCAGCATCATCAACATCAGCTCCACCCTGGGCCGGTTGGCCGGCCGCGGCTTCGCGGCCTACAGCACGGCCAAGGCGGCTCTGGCGCACTACACCCGGCTGACCGCACTGGACCTGTGCCCGCGGATCCGGGTCAACGCGATCGCGCCGGGATCGATCCTGACCTCCGCACTCGACGTGGTCGCCGCCAACGACGCCCTGCGCGAGCCGATGGAGAGGGCCACACCCCTGCGCCGGCTGGGCGATCCGCTCGACATCGCGGCCGCAGCGGTGTACCTGGCGTCACCGGCGGGCAGCTACCTGACCGGAAAAATGATCGAGGTCGACGGCGGCCTCGTCGTCCCGAATCTGGATCTCCCGATCCCCGACCTCTGAAAATCAAGGAGCACCATGGCCATTCGCGTCGCACAGCTCGGCTCCGGCAACGTCGGTTCACACGCGCTGCGAGCACTGATCACCAATCCGGACTACGAGCTCACCGGGGTGTGGGTGTCCTCGGAGGCCAAGGCCGGCAAGGATGCGGCGGAACTGGTCGGGCTGGACACGGCGACCGGTGTGAAGGCGACCACCGACCTCGACGCGGTGCTGGCGACCCGGCCAGACTGTGCGGTCTACACGGCGATGGCCGACAACAGGCTCACCGAGGCGCTCGAGGACTACCGGAGGGTGCTGGCCGCGGGGGTGAACGTCGTGGGCAGCGGACCGGTGTTCCTGCAGTGGCCCTGGCAGGTGATCCCCGACGAGATGATCCGGCCGATCGAGGAGGCCGCGCAGCAGGGCGGGGTGAGCGTATTCGTCAACGGGATCGACCCCGGGTTCGCCAACGACCTGATCCCGCTGGCCCTGATGGGAACCTGTCAGAGCATCGAGCAGGTTCGCTGTATGGAGATCATCAACTACGCGACCTATGACAGCGCAACGGTGATGTTCGACGTCATGGGCTTCGGCAAGCCGATGGACGAGATCCCGATGCTGCTGCAGCCGGGTGTGCTGAGCATCGGCTGGGGCTCGGTGGTCCGCCAGCTGGCGGCGGGTCTGGGGGTGGAGCTCGACGGTCTCGAGGAGATCTACGTCCGCGAACCGGCCCCGGAGGCATTCGACATCTCCTCGGGGCACATCCCGGCGGGCACCGCGGCGGCCCTGCGTTTCGAGGTGATGGGCATGGTCGACGGCGCCCCGGTGGTGGTGCTCGAGCACATCACCCGGTTGCGCGACGACCTGTGCCCCGACTGGCCACAGCCGGCGCAGGAGGGCGGCAACTATCGCATCGAAATCACCGGCGAACCGTGTTACGTCCTGGAACTAGGGCTGACCAGCCCCAACGGCGACCATAACCACGCCGGTGTGCTGGCCACCGCGATGCGCGTGGTGAACGCGATTCCGGCGGTGGTCGCGGCCAAGCCGGGAATCTGCACCACTCTGGACCTGCCACTGGTCACCGGCAAGGGCCTGTACGCGCTGCCGTAGGGTGGCGGCCATGGCCACCCTGTCCGCCGTCGCGGTGGCGATCCTGTCCGGCCTGCTGGCCCTCGCCCCGCCCGCGGCCGGACCGGAGTGCTCCGACATCGACCCCAACACCCGGATGTGCCGCACTTCCGGGCACGTGCAGATCGTCACCTCCCCGGATCCCGCCATGACCAACGGGTACCCCGGCTGGGGATTCGGCGGCATCGGGTTCGGTCTGGGCAACGGTGCCTGGCTGGGATTCTGAACACTCCCGCCGATGCCAGGCCCGCACGCCTACTTCGCCTATGGCTCAAATCTGTGTGCGTCCCAGATGGCCCGGCGCTGCCCCGGCGCCTGCGAACCGCGGCCGGGCGTCCTCGCCGACCACGACTGGCTGATCAACGAACGCGGGGTCGCCACCGTCGAACCGTTCCCGGGCAGCACGGTGCACGGGGTGTTGTGGACGCTGACCGACTCCGATATCGCCACCCTCGACGCCGCCGAGGGGGTACCCCACCGGTACCGTCGCGCCCGGCTGACGGTGCACACCTCCTCCGGCGCCGGCCCGGCCTGGGTCTACGTCGACCACCGGGTGCGGGCCGGTCGTCCCCATCCGGGCTACCTGGACCGCGTCGTCGACGGCGCCCGCCACCATGGTCTGCCGCAGCGCTGGGTCGATTTCCTGCGGCGTTGGGATCCCGGCCACTGGCCGACGCCGCGCCCGCGACCGGAAGGCCTTGGCCCCCGGACGCTGTCGGAGTTGCTTGCCGATCCCTCGGTCCGGGAGAGCGCAACGTTGCGTTCGCGATTCGGATTCATGGCCATTCACGGCGGCGGCCTCGAGCAGATGACCGACGTGATCGCCGAGCGGGCCGCCGCCCGGTCCGGAGCCTCGGTGTACACGGTGATCCACCCGCCCGACTATCCGCACCACCTGTCGTCCTCCCGATACCTGCCCGGGGACTCCGGGCAACTGGACGCCTTCCTCGACCACGTCGACGTGGTGGTCTCCCTGCACGGCTACGGCAGGGCCGGCCGCAGCACTCATCTGCTCGCCGGCGGGCGCAACCGCGCGCTGGCCGCGCATCTGGCCGCCCGGGTCGAGATTCCCGGCTACCGGGTGGTCACCGATCTCGATGACATCCCGGCCGAGTTGCGGGGACTGCACGCCGACAACCCGGTGAACCGGCCACGCGACGACGGCGCCCAGGTGGAGCTTCCGGCCAGGGTCCGCGGGACCAGCCCCCGCAGCCAGCCGCCCGGCTCCGGCGGCCTGTCGCCGGCGACCGCCGCCCTGGTGGCCGGACTGGCCGACGCCGCCATGAGCTGGCCCGGGCGGCGGGCGGCGCGCGGGTGACTGCGATCACATCGCGCTGACCCATCCGCTGCGGCCCGGGCTCCGAAGTCCCCACGTGGAAACATCGGTGACCGCTCCGCAGACCGCCCCGATCCCGGGTCCCGACGCCGGCGCCATCCCGGCGCTGTACCCGATCCGGGTCACCCACCTGCACCGCTCCCCGGTGCATCACTACGCCGAGCACCGCACCTACAGCTGGTACGTCGACATCGACGATCTGCCCCGCCTGCCGCGCTGGCTGCGCCCGTTCGCCCGCTTCGAGGCGTCCGACCATCTGCAGGGTAGAGCGCACGACACCCTGCGACACCGGGTGGACGCCTTCCTGGCCGCGCACGGCGTCTTCCTGCCCGGCGGCCGAGTCACCGCACTGCTCATGCCGCGGGTGCTGGGTCGGGCGTTCAACCCGCTGTCGCTGTTCTGGTGCCACGACTCCGGCGGGCGGCTTCGCTGCGTGATCGCCGAGGTGCACTCCCCCGCCGGCGACCGGCAGGCCTACCTGCTGCCCCCGGGGGAGGACGGCCCGGTAGCGGTGACCGGAGCCCTGCCCCACGCCCCGTTCAGCGGCGCCGACGGCTACTTCCTGGTCCGCACCCCGCGCCCGGGCGGGGAACTGGACCTCGCGGTGTCGCTGCACCGTGACGATCACGCCGCCATGGTTGCCACGTGGCGCGGCAAGCGGCGACGGGCCACCGTCGCGCAGATCCTTCGCCTGCAGCTCAGCTCCCCGCTGGCCCCGCACGTGGCCGAACTGAACATGCGTTTCCAGGCCGCGATGCTGCGCCCGGCGCTCGGGCCCGCCCGGGCACGCGATCAGGGGTGGTCAACCGGTCCGGCGTCGGGGTCCCGGTGGCGGGCCCCGGAGAGGTCCTGGGCCGCGTCGTGACAGGACTGCTTGACCGGGTGGTTACGCTTCGGGTCGATAGCCCAGGCACAGCAGGGAGACAGACGGTGACCAGGCCCGCCACGGCGGATCTCGACGGCCTGCTGCGCCGGGTCGCCCACCACGACCGGGAGGCGTTCGCCGACTTCTACGACGCCACCCGCTCCCGGGTCTACGGGATGGTGCTGCGGGTCTTGCGCGATCGTGGCTACAGCGAAGAGACCACCCAGGAGGTCTACCTGCAGGTCTGGCGCACCGCGGAGAGCTACGACCCGGCCTCGGGCAGCGCCCTGGCCTGGCTGCTGACCCTGGCCCACCGCCGGGCCGTCGACCGGGTGCGCTCCGAACATGCGGCCAATCAGCGAGACTCCCGCTACGGCGCGGCCAGCGTCGAGCGCGACACCGACCACGTCACCGATGAGGTGATTTCCGGGGAGGAGCGCAGGAGGGTGACCGCCTGCCTGGATGGACTGACCGACGCCCAGCGGGAGTGCATCGAACTGGCCTACTACCAGGGCCTGACCTATGTGCAGGTCTCCGAGCGGCTGTCGGCCAACCTCGCGACGGTGAAATCACGGATGCGCGACGCCCTGCGTGGGCTACGCAACTGTCTGGGTGTGCGGTGAGGTGCGGCCATGACTGAACAGAGCGGCTTCCGCGCCGCCGAGCTGGTGGAACTGGCGGTCCCCTATGCGCTGCACGCCCTGCCCGACGCCGAGCGTGACGAGGTCGAGGACTGGCTGAGCGGCGCCGGTCTGGCGACGGCTGACGCGTTCTACGACGAGGTGCGCGCCGTGCGGGAGACCATGGCGCTGCTCTCGGCCGCCGGAGCCGAGGAGCCCCCCGCCGGACTCCGGGGCCGACTGCTCGACGCGGTGGCCGCCGACAACGTCGTCTCGCTTCCCGGCGCCGAGCGCAAGCGCAGGGGGTGGCTCGCGGCGGCGGCCGCGCTGGCGATCGGGCTCGCGGCGGTGGGCGTCGGCCTGTCGCTGCGTCCCCCGGCGCCGTCGACCACCACCGCCCAGCAGGTGTTCGCCGCGCCCGACGTGAGCACCGTCTCGGGGGCCATCCCGGCCGGTGGCACTGCGACGGTGGTGTTCTCCCGGGACCGCAACGCCGGAGTGCTGGTAATGAACGATGTCCCGCCGCCGGCGCCGGGCACCGTTTACCAGATGTGGCTGGTCAGCAACGTCGGGGCGACCTCGGCGGGCACCATGGACGCCGAAGCGGTGGCGCCGTCCACCACGGCCGTGCTCGACAACCTCGGCGAGTCCACCAAACTGGCGTTCACCGTCGAGCCCGGGACCGGCTCCACCGAGCCCACCGGCGCGCTCATCGCGGAGTTGCCGCTGCGCTGAGTCGCGGCTGCCTACCATCACCGGATGGCGCGGGAGTTCCGTTTCGGAATCGGGGTGCGCACCGCTCGCTCGGCGGATCGGTTTGCCGACAAGGTGCGCCGCTTCGCCGATCAGGGTTACGACGTCGTGCATGTGCCCGACCACTTGGGCGCGCCCGCTCCGTTCCCGGTCATGATGGCCGCCGCCGACGCCGCCGACATCCGGGTCGGAACCTACGTGCTCAACGCTGCCTTTTATTCACCAGCCTTGCTGGCCCGCGACGCGTCCGCCGTCGACGTTCTCTCCGGCGGACGCCTGGAACTCGGGCTGGGCACCGGGTACGTACGCGAGGAGTTCGAGGCGGCCGGCATCCCCTACCCGACTGCCGGGGAACGGGTGGCCCACCTGCGCGACACCACCGTCCACCTGAAGGCCGCACTGCCCTCGGTTCCGGTGCTGATCGCCGGGAACGGGGACCGCGTGCTGACCATCGCCGCCCGCCGGGCCGACATCGTCGGGCTCACCGGCGGCGGACTCCCCAGCGCAGCCAACCCCGATCCGATGGGCGAGCGGGTGGAGTTCGTCCGGTCGGCGGCCGGTGACCGCTTCGCCGAACTGGAGCTGAACCTGGCGATCACCGCGGTGCCCACCGACGACTCGGGGATCCCCGACCTGAGTCTGACGCGGGCCTATTTCCCACAGGCCGGCGACGCCGAACTGCTGGCGATGCCCACGGTGCTCCGCGGCAGCCCGGCGCGGATCGCCGACACCCTCCGGACCCACCGGGAGCGCTACGGCGTCAGCTACTTCACCGTGCAGGACTACCACGGCGACTATTTCGCGCAGGTGATCGATGCTCTGCGCTGAGCGGTAAGCTCACACCCGACCCCGCCCTCGTAGCTCAGGGGATAGAGCACGGCTCTCCTAAAGCCGGTGTCACAGGTTCGAATCCTGTCGGGGGCACTCGTTTTCCCGTTCCTTGTCGCGACAGCGACGGACAGGGGCGATGCTCCGCCGAGCAGGAGGTTCACCGCGCCGATGTCGGTCAGCGACCCGGTCTGCCCGCCGGACACCGCCTTCGCCGCGTCCGTGGCGTCGGTGCGCAGCGGCGACCGGACCCTGGACCAAGCGGTCGGCGACCTGATCGGGAAACTGACCGACACCGAACTGCTGTGGCTGCTCGACGGCGACCTGACGATCTCGAGGGGTCTGCGGGAGATGTCCCAGCGCTACAACCGGGTGCCCTTCGAGGGCGGGCGGATCGACCGGTTGGGCATCCCGGGTGTCCGGTTCACCGACGGCCCGCGCGGGGTGGCTCTGGGCTCCTCGACCGCCTTTCCGGTGGCCATCTCGCGTGCCGCCGCCTGGGACCCCGCCCTCGAGAGCGACGTCGCCGCCGCCATCGGCGCCGAGGCCCGTGCCCAGGGCGCCAACCTGTGGGCGGGCATCTGCGTCAACCTGGCCTACTCGCCGGGCTGGGGCCGGACCCAGGAGTCCTACGGCGAGGACCCGCTGCTGCTGGGCGCGATGGGCGCCGCCGCCGTGGCTGGGGCCAACCCCTGGGTGATGTCGTGTGTCAAGCACTTCGCGCTCAACTCGATGGAGGAGGCGCGGTTCCGGGTCGACGTCGCCGTCGCCGAGGACGTCCTGCACGAGGTGTACCTGCCACATTTCCGCACCGTCGTGGAGGCCGGGGTGGACGCGGTGATGAGCGCCTACAACTCGGTCAACGGAACCTGGGCCGGGCAGAACCGGAACCTGCTCAGCGAGGTCCTGCGCGATCGGTGGGGCTTCACCGGGTTCGTGATGACCGACTTCATCTGGGGCCTGCGCGACCCGGTCGGATCGGTGGCCGCCGGCCAGGACCTGGAGATGCCCTTCCGTCAGCAGCGCGCGGCGAGCCTACACAGGGCGCTGGCCGACGGCAGTCTCAGACGGTCCGACGCCGAACGCGCCGCGGCCCGGCACCTGTCGTCCCAGATTCGCCTGGCGCTGCGCGCCCGCCCCGCCCCGCCCGCTGCGGTGGTCGCCTGTCCCGAGCACCGCAGGCTGGCCCGGGAGGCGGCGGTTCGCGGCACGGTGCTGCTGCGCAACCGCATCACCGGCGGGAGGGCCGCGCTGCCCCTCGACGAGGCCTCGCCGGCGCGGGTCGCGCTCGTCGGGCGGCTGGCCGACCGTCCCAACCAGGGCGACGTGGGATCCTCGATGGTCACCCCCCCGGCCTCGGTGAGCATCCTCGACGGGATGCGGGATCGGTTGGGCCCCAGGCTGATCCACATCGCAGGCTCCGACCCCCGAACAGCCGCAGCAGCGGCCCGCGAAACCGAAGCGGCGGTGGTGGTGGTGGGGCTGTCCTCGACCGACGAGGGTGAGTCGATGATCGGGGTC